>NZ_JBUZNN010000030.1:0-2790 GCF_055326235.1 Tessaracoccus yangjingae
TTGGCGAGCCGGTGCTGTTGCTTCTCGGTGAGCAGCCCAGCGCGGGTCCGGGCGACCCGACGGATCCCGTAGAGCGGGTCCCCGGAGCGGCCCCGATGCCCGAGGGTCTCTTGCTGGACGCGTTGCCGGCAGCGGTCGAGCTTGTCCCCGACCAGGGCCACGACATGAAAGGGGTCCATCACGGTGGTGACGGTGTCGATCGCTTCGACGGCGGCGGATTTGTAGCCGGTGAAGCCGTCCATCGCGACGATCTCGACCGTGTCCCTGAAGGCCTCAGTTTGGGCTTCGAGCCAGGATTTGAAGGCCTGTTTCGATCTGCCCTCGACCACCGCCAACAACCTCGACGGGCCGCTTCTGGTCCTGGTCGGAGTGAGATCGATGATCACGGTGACGTACTTGTCGCCGTGGCGGGTATGTCGCCAGACGTGCTCATCGACCCCGACCGTGGTGACCCCGTCGAGGCGCTGCGGATGGTCGATGAGCAGGTCGGCGCCGGCGGCGAGGATCGCGTCGCAGGCGGTGTTCCAGGCGACGCCGAGGTTGGCCGCGACCCGTGCGATCGACATTCGGTCGATCACGATGGACTTGACGGCCTGCATGATCGCGTCACGCGACAGTTTCCCCTTCGACGGAGCCGCGGCCCGGATGTCATGGCGCCACACCCTTCGGCACGGGACACAGCGATATCGAGGCACGATCACCTCGAGGATCGTGGGTTTCCAGCCGTAGGGCACATGCGCCAGACGACGCAGCACCGCGTCGTGCCGCACCCCTGGCCCGGCGCACCCCGGACACGGCGACGGCGGTGTGGTGGGGCGGCAGCGCAGCACTGTGTGGTCGGGTTCGACGCGCTGGGCGGTCACGGTCAGCCCGAGACGATCGAGCCGGCAGAACGTATCGAGGCAGGGTGGGGTAGCGTTTCGCACAAGGGCCCTTGGGTTTCAGATGAGGCGTAGACACCTTCATCCTGCCAACCCGAGGGCCCCCTCCTCGACCCAGGGCACCCGGGACGGGATCCTTGACCCGGGTCAGCCGCCGCTCAAACGCGGCCCATCAATCCACTGCCTTCTGTGAAGAGCCGGATTGGCGTCGATCGTCGGAATCGTTGGCACAGTCTTCTTCGCTGATGTTGAGATGTACTGGGCGGTGGCACAAGTCGTGGGTGCCATGATCGGCGGATTGTTGTATCTACTCCTGAAATGGGCGCTGGTCAGATTGAGGTGGGTTGCTAACCGGGTCACGCTTTGGGATGAGCTCTTCTTTGCCCTCACTGCGGTGACTCTCTGGTTTGGCGAGCTACTACTGCGCTGACGAGGTGGTGCACGGCGGACCCTACCGTTCGCCCCCACAGCAGAGCCGACATCTGCTCATGCCGCGCTGGGGTGGTCGCCGGTGGCGACGGCGCGGCCTCCATGATCCGCACGTCTCTTGATCCTTTGATCAGGGTCAGCTCCTCCAGCACTGCATGTTCACCGGAGGGCCTGACCCCCAAGGCCTCTAGGGTTCTGTCATGGAGTCGCGGTCGAAGTCGATAGTTGCCGAGCAAGCCAAGACGGTGGTTACTCGGCGCATCTTGGGCGTAGTGGCCGCCTCTTGTGGCGTTGCGGCGATCGCCACATGGGTGGCCAGGACTCTGCTTCAGGGTGGACCCGGCTGGGCTTTGACGGACGCCGTCCTGCACGCCGTCTTCTGGATCTTGCTCGCGGGTGCGGCGGTGTTCAGCGCCGGCGCCCTGGGGTTCTGGCCAGGACCAGTGGCCAGTACGCATCGTCGTGGCCTTGTTCTGGGTGGTCTGTTGGGGTTCGTCGCTGTGATCGGGACCGCCGTCCCGAACTGGTTCGTCTTCACCACGGCCCCTACACTTTCGCAGCCGTTGCAGTTCCTGTCGTTGATCTGGGGCGGAACTCTCGATTTCGTTGCTCTGGTGGGCTCCTTTCTGATCGCTGTGTCAGTCATCGGGCTACTGACCCGCGGCGGTTCAGCTCCAGGCGATCACTGACCTCCTGGGTCACCACTTCACACTGCGACGCCGCCCGCTTGACCCTCCCCGAAGGCGTCCTGCCGCCGCCACCAGCTGCGCGCCGAGCGCGATAGCGACGGCCGCCATGCCAGTGCAGAGTTGCTCAGGCGAACGCACTGATCTGCCGCGTTGAGAGAGTGGGCCGGATTGATCGCCCTGCTTGCAGAATGCTAGCATAATGTCATGACGACCCTGTACATCCGTGACGTCTCCGATGATGTCGCCGCTACCTTGAAGGAACGGGCGGCGGCGCAAGGCATGTCGTTGTCGGCCTACGTCGCCGCCGAGTTGGCCAAGATCGCCACACGGCCCACCAACGAGCAGATCGTTGCTCGGCTCAGGGCGCGGGACCGTTCCAGTGGGCCTAGCTCCGACGACATCGTCGCTGCCGTGCGGGCAGGCCGTCGGTGATCGTGCTGGACGCCTCGGCGATGGTCGAGGCGTTGATCGGCAGTGAGGTCTCCGACGAGCTGCTGGATGCTCTCACCGGCGAGGTGCACGCGCCGCACCTGCTCGATGTCGAGGTGTTGTCCGTGCTGCGGGGCTTGCTTCTGGGCGGCAAACTCGATCCCGCTGTCGCGGAGGAGGTTCGTCGTGACCACTTCGCGTTCGCCGTCAATCGCTACGAGGTCTCGCCATTGGCTGATCGGATCTGGCAGTTGCGTCACCAGTACACGAGCTACGACGCCGCGTACCTCGCTCTGGCCGAGGCGCTGGATGCACCGCTGTACACCTGCGATGCGAAGCTCGACAGCGGCGGCCACCACGCC
>NZ_JBUZNN010000031.1:0-2395 GCF_055326235.1 Tessaracoccus yangjingae
GGGTATGTGCCGAACAAGGCGGCTCGGGCTTTGCGGACGCAGTCTCCGGGTCCGGTGATCGTGATGACGGCTTCGACGGCCAACTACTACTACATCGACATGATCGACGGAATTCAGGCCGGGTTGCGTGAGGCGAAGATCGCGATGAGGTTCGCGGACCTGGCCCCGTCGGGTGAGTTTGACGCCGCGCTTGAGGACGCTGCGGTTGAAGAGGCTATGCAGTCCCGGGCGACGGGGCTGATCTCAACGCTGACCCTGAGCCCTGAGAACTACGTGAAGCTGACCCAGTGGGGCATCCCTGCGGTGTTCGTTGACTCTCAGGCGCCTGTCTCGCCGTTGGGTGCCGCCTCGGTGACTACCGACAACGCTGATGCCACCGCCCAGGTAGGTGAGCACCTAGCATTTCACGGCGTGAAGGACTGGGTGCTGTTGATCTACCCCCACCTATGGTCGACCCGCGCTGCCCGCGAGGCAGGTCTCCGAACGGCCGCAGAACGCCATGGCGCGACGCTGACGGTGCTCGAGAGCCACAACGATCCGACATCGGCTCGAGAGGTGCTCGATAATTACCTTTCCCAGCACAGCAATCGGACTCCGTTCGCTCTAGTAGCCGGTAACAACCCGTTGCTTCAAGGTGCATTCACGGCCTTGCGGGACCGTAGCCTGCGGGTACCGGAGGACGTCGTCCTGATTGCGTTCGACGAGTTCGCGTGGGCGCCCCTCCTCGATCCTCCCCTCACGGTCGTCGATGAAGACTCCCGGTCCATCGGCGAACTTGCGGCCCAGACGCTCACCACGATCATCAAGCGAAGCGCAGCCAAGAGCAGCGGCTCCAACGGTCCCGTCTACAACACTGGAGACGTGCGGGAGGTGAAAGCCAGTCTCCTGATCCGCAAATCCTGCGGCTGCTGACCGGGATCCATCCACCCCATCCCAGCCGTCCCCCCTCAATCCTTCCACGCCTGTGCGCGCCCCAAAGTAGGGGCGAGGTACATCTCTTTTCCCTCTCTTCAAAGTAAGGAACCCCCATGAAGAACACCAAGAAGGCCTTCGCCGGCTCCCTGCTGGCCCTGTCTGTGCTGGCCCTGGGTGCCTGCACTTCCGGTGACGTTCAAACCAGCGCGCCAGGCTCAGGTGGCGCAGCTGTGCCCGAGAAGATCGAGTCCATCGCACTGATGGTCCAAGACATGTCCAACCCCTTCTTCTCCGCCATGACCACCGGTGCTGAGGATGCGGCCGAGGAGCTCGGGGCCACGATCAATGTTCAGGACGCGCAACTGGATCTGGCGAACCAGAACACCCAGATTGATGCGTTCATCCAGCAGGGCGTCGATCTGATCGTCATCTCCGCCGTCGATGAGGATGGCATCGCTCCCGCGATCGAACGGGCTCGGGCGGCCGGGACCATCGTGATCGCCGTCGACACCCCTGCTGTGGGCGCCGACGCGGTGGTCATGACCGACGCCGTCGAAGCTGGCGAGGTTGCCTGCCGCTACCTGTTTGAGCAGATGGGCGGCGAGGGGAACATCCTCATCGTCGACGGCACCCCGATCCAGACGATCATCGATCGGATCACCGGTTGCGAGAACGTGATGGAGGAGTTCCCCGGCATCGAGGTCGTCGGCCACCAGGCGTCGAAGAACGACCGCGCCACAGGCCTGACGGTGACCACGGACATGCTCACCGCCACCCCCGACGTACAGGGCATCTTCGGCATGAACGATCCCTCTGCCCTCGGCGCCGTACTGGCAGTGGAACAGGCGGGACGCGCTGATGACATCATCGTCGTCGGAATCGACGGCAGCCCCGAAGCAGTCGAGGAACTCAACCGCGACGGCTCTCCCTTCGTCGCCTCCGCCACTCAGAACCCCGCCGAAATGGTGCGCCAGGCCGTGGCCATCGCCCAGCAGATCGTCGAAGGCAACCCGCCCGCGGAGAAGACCATCCTGATCCCCAGCGTCATCGTCACCCGCGACAGCGTCGACGAGTACGCCGGCTGGTGAACCTGACCGGGTGGGGCAGAGCGGACTCTGCCGCATCTGCCCCACCCCCACCACCAAGGAGATCAGCATGAGCACATCCCCCCCACCCCCACCACTGCTGGAACTACGCGGCATCTCGAAGCGATTTGGGGCCACCCTCGCTCTCGATGGGGCATCCTTCGACCTACGGCCAGGCGAGGTTCACGCCCTGATGGGTGAGAACGGAGCGGGCAAGTCGACACTGATGAAGATCCTCGCCGGGAACATCGCCCGAGACAGCGGAGAGATCCTCATCGACGGCAAGCCTGTCGACATCAACACCCCCGGCGACGCCCGAGCAAACGGAATCGCGATCATCCACCAGGAGATCAACACGGTGCCCGCGATGACCATCGCGGAGAACCTGGCACTAG
>NZ_JBUZNN010000004.1:0-177322 GCF_055326235.1 Tessaracoccus yangjingae
TGTCAACGCCGGACGAAAACTGACCCCCTGTTGCCGATCGAAAATTGACCCCTCTCATGGTTGTTGTTGGTTCTACTTGGTTGGTTGGCGACGGTGGCCGCGGGTGCGGTAGGAGTCGCCGTCGAGCCCGATGACGTGGGCGTGGTGGACGAGGCGGTCGATGGTCGCGGCGGCGACGACGTCGTCGCCGAGGGTTTCGCCCCAGCGGCTGAAGGGCAGGTTTGAGGTCACGATGACGGTGCCGGTCTCGTAGCGTGAGGCGATCAGTTGGAAGAACAGGGCCGCGGCGGTGGTGTCGAAGGGCAGGTAGCCGACCTCGTCGATGATCAAGGCGCGGTAGCGTTTCAGCCGGCGCAGCTCGCGTTCGAGGGCGCCGGAGGCGTGGGCGGCGGCGAGCCGGTTGATCCAGCCGGTGGCAGAGTCGAACAGCACGGGATGGGCTGCTTCGGCGGCCTTGATGCCCAACGCGATCGCCAGGTGCGTCTTCCCGGTGCCGGGTGGGCCGAGGAGGACCACGTTCTCGCGTTTCGGGATGAACGTGCAGGTGGCCAGGTGCGCGATCAGGTCACGGGACGCGGCGGGGATGTGGTCGAAGACGAAGTCCTCGACGGTCTTGACGGCTGGAAGGTGAGCGGCCGAGATCCGCAGCCGGGTGCCGTTGGCGGTGCGGGAGGCGACCTGGCGGCCGAGGACGGCGGCGAGGTACTCCTCGTGGGACCAGCCCTCGGCGCGGGCCCGGTCACCGAGGTCGGTGAACGTCTCAGCGATCACCGGGGTCTTCAGCTCCCGGGCCAGGAACCCGATCTCGCCGGTCAGGTCCCTCGCGGTGAGGCTCATCAGGCCACCGCCCCGGACGCGCTCGCCGGGTCGATGCCGGGCAGGTCGAACAGGTCGTCGTAGACGCTCAACGGCCGGAGTCCGACGTCTTCGCCCACGCCGCGGGCATCGACGCGGACAGCCTTCTGGTGCGCCGCCCGCAGCGTCTTCGCGGTCGCGACGTGGGCAGGGTCGGTGAGGGTGCGCCGCTGGTCCCAACACCGCGCATGAGAGGCCACGGGTTGGCCGGCGCAGGTGACGGTGACGGTGTCCATGTCACAGCCGACGTCGACGAACCGGCCGATCACGGCGGGGTCGACCGAGTAGTCGTTACCCGCGACCCGCACGTAGTAGTCACGGCCCAGCCGGACCCGGCTACTCGACCCGACCAGCGGCGCCACCGGCGGCAGGCTGCTCATCGCCGCCACCTCCGACGCCAGCATGTCTGCTGGTCTAGCGCCGGTGCGGCGCAGCAGCCGCTGATTCGCCCGCGGTAACCAGTCCGCGAGTTGGGTGTTGAAGTCGGCCGGGGAGACGAACTCGCGGCCCGGCATGAACGACGTCTGCAGGAACCCGTTGGCCCGCTCCACCACCCCCTTCGCCTCCGGGTCACGGGGATTGGTCTGATAGATCCTGGTCCCCAACGTTCCGGCGAAGCCCCTCGCGGGCACCGTGAGGCGTCGGTGCTGCCCGATCCCTGCCTCGTTGTCCCACACCAGCATCCGCGGGACCGCCCCGAAGCTCCCCGCCAATAGCTGCCACATGCCCGCCAGCAGGTCCCCGGTCTGACGGGTCGGCAGCAACAGGGCGGCGATGAACCCCGACCAGGCGGCCACCATCGTCAACACCGGCGGCGCCGCGAGCACCCCGTCAGCCACCGGCACGACCCTCGGCGGGAACCACAGATCGCACTGCACGATCTCCCCGGCCCGATACTGGGTCCGATCCGCCGGGTCCGCCGGCAGATACAACGGCCGCAACTCAGCCACCCTCGCCCGCAGCACCGACGACGAATGCTCCCAGCTGATCCGCTCCGCGATCACCGTCGCCGGCATCCGCGGCGTCGCCGCCAACAACGCCCGGATCTGCGGCTCGACGGCATCGACCAACGACCCCGGCGACTCCCGCTCATACCTGGGCGGAACGTCCGAGGCCAACGCCGACCTCACCGTGTTCCTTGCCACCCCCAACTGGCGCGCGATCGCCTTGATCGCCAACCCCTCCGACCTATGAAGCCGTCGGATCTCGGCCCAATCCTCCACACTGATCACTCCCTCACTCTGACGGAGAGGGGTCAAAATTCACTCGGCGCCACGGGGTCAGTATTCACTCGGCATCGACATGGGGTGGTGTGGCGGGCGTGCGCGGCTCGTCCCGGCCAGGGTTGGTGTTTCCCATCACATGCGCGGCGCTGGTCCGCGGTGCGGTCGAGGTAGCTGGGCAGGGCGTAGCGGTGCCATTCCTCGAGCGGCATGGGGCCGAGGGCTTCGCCGGCTTGGTAACGCAGGGCGGCGAGGGTGGAGAGTTCGCGGATGAGGCCGGGGTGTTCGGGCCAGCAGGCGGGTGTGTGGTCGGCGGAGTACCAGGCGTGTTGGGTGTTGAGCCAGGTGACGAAGGCGTCGAGCCACTGCCAGGTGTCGGATCGCAGGTGGGGGTCGGCGATCGTGGTGAGGTCCCAGGGTCGGGGCAGGATCTCCCCGGTGGCCATGATCGCTTCAGCGCCGCCTCCACCGCGGGCGAGGTAGGCCAGGTTGACGTAGGCGGCGAGCATGCGTTCGCTGGGTTCGGGGAACGGTTCGAGCTGGGCAACCATGGGGGGTCCTTCGTCTAGTCGGTGAGGCCGAGTTGTCGGGAGTAGGAGTGCGCGAGCCGGGTCTTCTCCCCCACCGTCAACGGCTGAGCAGCTCCACCATCTGCTGTGGCGAGGAGGGCGCGGGCTACGCGCTGCTGCGCGAGGAGCTGTTTGCCGGGTTTGCCGTCGATGGCGCGGTGGAGGGTGGTGAGGATGGGTTTGCCGTTCTCGGCGACGATGAGTGCGGTGCGGGTGGGGAGTTCGCGGAGTTGTTCGGGGCGGATGACGGGGGTGTCTTCGCCGTGGGTGGAGATCGAGCCGTGGCCGCCGTGTTGATGGTTTCGGCGGGTGACGCGTCGGGTGCCGAGCAGGTCGCTGATCTCGCGGTTGAAGGCGGCGTCTTTGGAGCCGCCGAAGATGATCAGCGAATTGGTCAGGTCCTTGATCGCACGGGCCTGTTGTTCCCCGAAGATGCGGGTGAGCTGCGCCCACGTCTGGGAGGCCCAGATGAACGAAATCCCCAACGCCCGCTCGTTCGCCATCCGCGTTGCCAACGTCGGCAGCGGCGCCGTCGACGGGAGCTCGTCGAGGCAGGCCAGCATCGGCGGACACAACCTGCCGAACCCGCTCCCATTGGCCAGCTGGAGGGCGGTGTCCAGGACATGCTCGGCGACGGCGGTCATCAACGGGGACGCGGACACGTAGGGATCCTCGCGGCCGAGCAGGTAGATGGTGCCACCCTGTCTGATGACCTCCGCGATGTCGACGGCAGGCCGGCCTTTAGTAGGCACGCAGCGTTCGCGGCGATCCTTGGTGGCGAAGAGGGCCAGGGCTTGGTCGACGGTGGATTTGGTGTTGCCAGCGGTGCGCTCATCGGTGTTGCTGACCGCGCCAGCCAGCAGACCGGACCAGTTCGGCTCGGCCATGGGGTGGGCGCGGAGGATTTCGGTGGGGGTGGTGGCGGTGCGGGGGTTGGCGGCCCATTGCAGGACCTGGTTGAGGGTGTGCCCGGCCAGGGCTGCGGCGTGGAGGTAGCACTGGATCACTTTCGCGGCTTCGGCGGCGTAGAAGCGGGCCGCCGAGTCCCCACCCTCGATGTTGCCGAGGGTGCCGGCGCAGAAGGCTTTGGCGCGTTTCTCAGCCACCGTCGCGTCGACGCAGCCATCGATCGGGTCCCAGATCAGCTCCGGCAACCCCGGCGCGGCGCCGAAGGGGTCGAGGACAGCGACGGGGCCGCGGGCTTGGCGGGCGGCGAGGGTGAGGAGCAGGTCGTCGGGTTTGGTGAGGGTGACCAGCGCGGCGCCGGGGGCCTGGAGCAGCGCTGGGGTGAGGATGTCGAGGGTCTTGCCCGATCCTTGGGGGCCGATGACGCCGGCGGTGCGGTCCCACGGCTGCCACAACGCGACCCCGACCGGCACCTTGCTGGTGCCGATCCGCCACCCGACCTCAGTTGGCGTGAAGCGTCGTCTCATGGCCGGCGTGTCTTGCGGTAGAGGTCGGGGCGGATGACGGCCCGGTTAGCCCGGAGGCGGCCGAGGCCGAGGAGCTGTTCGGCCTGTCCGGTGGTGGCCATGCCCTTGAACCGGCGCCCGGCCGTGACGCGCAGCGCGATGATGATCGCCGTGGTCAGGCCTGCTGTGAACAGGAGGCCGGCGATGATCCAGGCCGTCCATACCGTGCCGTCGGGGGTGTGGGTGGTGAGGCCGGCGTGGAGGTTGCCGGTGAGGATGCCCCAGCTGCTGGTGACCAGCGCGGCCGACGGTGGCCAATGCCAGCCGGCGCCGGCGGCCGCGAGGGTGAGGCTGCGGCCGCCCTGAACCGCGACCACCGCGAGGAGCGCGATGGCGGTGAAGGCGCCAGCGGCGGGTTCCCACGTCCAGGCGTAGCCGTCCTCGTGCTGAGCATCTGTCATACCCCTGACGAACCCGGACTTGGCCGGCCTACAGCGTGACAAGCGGCTGCGGGTGGGAGCGCGGAAGCCTCCGGCGATGGGGGGTTCGCTGGAGGCTTCCGGCTGGACGGTGTCGCGTTGGGGGTCGACACCGGTTCTGGGTGTGCGCTCGACGTTAGTCGGTCACCGCATGAAGGGTATACCTACCATCGGCTGGACCTGCGCCTCCCCTTCGGGGGGATCGGGTCCCCGGGGGCGGGTCGGGTGGTGATGGTGATGGCGATCCAGCCGTGGGTGGCGTCGGGGTCGAGGATGAGGGTGACGTCGACGACGGTGCCGGTGTCGAGGCGGTGCCGGGTGGTGATCTGCATCGGGTCGGCCTCGATCACGTGTACGGGGCCGTGCTGGGTGACGGCGACGGGGGTGAACCGGGGATCGTCGAAGGCGGCGATCAGCGCCTCCGCTGCCACACCCTCCAAGCGCTGCCGGCGCAGTCCTTGGTCCGGGGTGAGCCAGCCGAGGATGAACTCGGTCGCGGCGGTGACCGCGGCCGCGAGCTCGGCATCCTCGGGCGACTGGGGATGCACGTCCACCTGCGAGTGGGTGGCGTGGAGTTCGTCGTCGCCGATCCAGCCCTCGGCCGGGCCGCTCTCCTCCACCGACGCGGGCGGACTGACCGGGTGGGAAGCGGGCGTGGTGGCGGGTGGGGTGGGCGTCTCGGTGGGGTCTGGTGTGGTGGTGCAGCCGGCGAGCAGCACGGCGAGCAGTGTCGCGGTGAGGAGGCGGGCGGCTGGGTGTGGGTTCATGGGGTGAGTCCTTGGGTGCGGAGCCAGCGGTCGGGGTCGGTGGGGATGCCGGCGATGCGGACTTCGAGGTGGAGGTGGGCGCCGGTGACGTTGCCGGAGGTGCCGACGCGGCCGATCACGGTCCCGGCGGTGACGCGTTGTCCGGTGGTGACGTGGATGGTGGATTGGTGGGCGTAGTAGATGACGGTGCCGTCGGTGGCTTGGATGGTGGTGAGGTTGCCGTAGGCGCCGGCGGGGTCGGCGCGGGTGATGGTGCCGTCGGCGATGGCTTTGATGGGGGTGCCGGTGGGGGCGGCGAAGTCGAGGCCGGTGTGGGCCTTCTTCCAGTGGGGTCCGGTGTCGCCGAAGCGGGAGGTGAGCCGGTACTGGTCGAAGGGCAACACGACAGAGCCCTGCCCAATTGAGGTGGTGCTGGTGCCTTGGTTGCCGTGGACGGAGATGTGGACGTGGTCGAGGTGCGCGGCGGACGGGTCGGGGCCGGTGTAGCAGGACGCGGCCTGGCCGCAGCGTCGCCACCCTTCGCCGGCCCTTGCGGTGGACCAGAGGTGCTCGCGCCAGATCACGTAGGTGACGCCCAGAGCGGCGGCGTTGGCGCGGGCCCATCCCGCGATCTCGGTACCCAGCGCGATCCCGGCGGGTGAGAAGTAGTTGGGGATCATGACGTCGACGGCGCGACCGGTCCCGTGATCGCGTGGGTCGCCGGGGCGGACGCCGAGCAGCGATCGGATCTGCGGCCACCGGCTGTGGATGCAGCGCATGACGCGCAGCGCGTCGGGGGTCTGGCCCTGCTCGGAGGGCAGGCCGGTGGGGGCGCAGTCCAGGTCGGCGTCGAGGGGTCCGCAGGTGGCGAGACCTGCGGGTTGGCCGGCGAAGAGGGCGACGAGGGTGCGGGCCAGGGCCTCGTGTTGGGCGTAGGCGTCGGGGTAGGCCGATACCTGCACCTTCTGCGCCGCTTGGGTCACCGTGAGCTGCTGCCAGCCATCGATGTCGGTCAGGCCGGGGATGTGCCAGCCGCCCGTGGTGGTGTGGCCGAGGAAGAAGCTGCGGGCCTGATACCCGTGGTCGGCGAGGATCGTGAGGTTCTCTTGTTGGGTGTTGCCGTCGGCGTACCAGCCGACCAGGGAGCGTTGCTGAAACAGGCCGACATCCCCATCCTGGTTGGGGGTACGACTGGCGGGGTGGGCGCCGAGGGTCGATTCCTGCATGGCGGTGGCGATCCCGACCACCGCCCCCGCCGGCCCGGCGCCGGTGTCGAGGGCGGCGGCGTAGATGATCGCGGCGGCGTTCATCTGCCCCGCATCCAACTCGATGCCGACCGGGGTGTCGCCCGTCCACCCGGCACAGGTCGCAGTGATGGTCTGGCTCTGGACTTGGGGTCCGGTGAGGGCGCCGGCGAACACGAGGATCGGGGCCAGGGGCAGGGTGAGCGCCGCCCCGATGGAGAGCAGTGCCTTCCACATCAGGTCTGGAGTTTCTGGTTGGTGTCGGTCAGTGGGAGTTCGAGATCCGGGTGGAGGGTGAGGGCCACTTTGTGGAGGCGGGGTCCGACGGCGATGAGGGCTCGGCCTGTGCCGCCCATGGCCCAGCCGGTGACCAGGTCGCGGGCGATAGGGCCGAGGTCGAGGAGCTGCTCGAGGTCGTCGGCGACCTCGGCGTCCTGGCCGAAGAGGACCTTGATGTCACCCAGGTGCAGCAGGTCCTTGGCGATCTGCTGCGCCTGCGACCCGGCATGCCCCGCCCCGAGATAGTCCGACGGCTTGTGGGCGTTGGCGATCTCAATGTCGCCATGCGAGCGCGACAGCCGCAGATCGGCGTCGAAGGAGGACACGGCCCCGGTGCCGAGGCGGAGTTGGCGCCAGACTTCGTCGCGGACGTTGATCCTGCGCCGACCGGACACGTGGCGCATGGCGGTGCCCCAGGAGTTGAGGCACATCAACGCCATCCCGACAGCATCATCCCCCAGAGGCATCAATCGCGAGAGGGACAGGGACTGGATCGGGGCGGTCCAGTCGATCGTCACGGTGGTGGGGGCGTCGAAGATCCCCGCGAACACACCCGAGATCAGTTGCGCCACCGCATCCCGCAGCAAGCGGGTGTCGGCGAGGAAGCTGTGCCGGTCGGGGTAGCGCAGCTCCGCGATCAGCGAGTCGCTGGGTGAGTGCAGCTGTTGCCACACCTGCGGGATCACGATCGGCCGCAACTCCCGCACATCCGTCCCAGTGAGCTCGGTGAGGACGGCTTTGAGGACCTGCTCCTCAGTCGGGCCCACAGCGACCTTCTTGTCGCCGATGCTCTGGGACCCGACCAGCGAACGCAGCAGGACCAGCCAGCGGCCGACGATGATCGAGGCGCGCCGTTCGCGCTCGTCACGGTCGAGGTGGCTCCAGCCGGTGGCGAGGGGTCCGGGGTCGAGGGGGTTGAGGCGGGTGGGCATGCCGGGGCCGATCGCGAAGGGTTCGACGCCGAAGTGGCGGCACATCAGTTCGTACTCGTCCTTCGGGTCGCCCAGGATCAGCGCCTGGTAGCCGAACGCGAACATGCGGTTGAGGAACGCTTTGACCCATGCCGACTTACCCCGGCCGGGTTTCCCGAACACGAAGATGTTCGGATTGGTGACCGGGATGGCGTCGTTGAGGACCCAGCCGTGGGGGTCGACGTAGAAGGTGGCGCCGTTGCTCAGGTCGGTGCCCATGGCCGCCCCGGTCGGCGGCAACCCGCCACCGGTCAGGAACGGCCAGAACACCCCGGCCTGGTCGGAGGTCATCCGATACCGCTTCACCGCCGGCCGCGACGCCACCCACCCCGCCCCTTTCGCCGGGCGGCCGCGCCACGATGGGGCCGTGGTGAACTCCCGCACCGGCCGCTCGTCGACGGTGGCTGGTTTGGTGGGGAGGTCGTGGCCGAAGTCCGCGAGGAGGCGCTGAATGCTGCGGGGCATCACTGCTGCCTGGTGGTGAGGCTGACCCCGAGCGGGAGGGTGCAGGCGGCGAACGCCAGGTCCTGGGACATGTCGAGGCGTTGTGGGGCCATGCCGCCGCGGCGGATCGCCGCATCCAGCCGGCGCCCGAACTCCGCCACCGGCGCGCTGCTGGGGACGGTGACCGAGCAGAGGGCGTAGGGGTGGCTCATCGTGGCGCCCATCGCGAGCTGGGTCTCGACCCGATCCAGTTTCGCCTGCCGTCGCTGGTCCTTCGCGCCGGTGCGGACCCCGAGCCGGTCCTTCAACCCTTGGCCGAGGCTCTGGCCGAACTCCTGCTGCGCCGCCTTCCGATCCGCCGCGGACTGCTTCTCGATCGGGAACACCACCGCCACACTGCGCCGCTCGACCGCCTCCGAGGGTGCCAGCACATTCCCCCACATCCCCATCGACGCGCCCCGCTCCGGCAGCTTCACCGTCGAAGTGACCGTCGCCCACGCATCATGCGCATAGTGCCGAACCGCGGTGTAGGCCTGGGAGGGGCCGGCCAACGCCCACGGCACCCCCGCGTTGACCGACGGGTCGTCCGCGGCCTCATGTGCGGCCCGCACTAGACCGGCGCGGTCGTCAGGGGCGAACCCCAACCGCACTGCCTGGGCGAGTTCCGGCGAGGTCAACCATGAGATGCTGCGGGCGCCGAGGGAGCCCGTGACCACGGCCCCGATCTCGGCGGCCAGGGACAGGAGGGTGTTCATCCGGCCGTCGGTGGCGCCGCCCATGTGACGCGCCTCCTTCGCCAGCCGGTTGTCGGGGATGACGAGGGTGATGAACGCTTCGGTGCGGACCCCGGCCTGGGACCAGCGCAGGTGCTCGATCTGCGTCGCCACGCTCGTGACGGGGGCGTCGGGGGTGATGTTGGCGCGTAGCCACAGTTCCCGTTCCGTGCAATCGTCGGGGGTGGTGCGCACGATCAGGTGGATCTCGGAGATCAGCTCGCCGCGGGCGGCGGTGTCCAGCAGTTCGGTCAGGCCGTCGGCGTAGCGGTGGCAGGCGGCGTCGGTGGCCATCGCGATCCCGTCATGCTCGAGGCGGGCGGTGATCGCCCACGTCCGGGCCGCGCGGTGTTTGATCACCGCGATCCGGCGTTGGGCGAGGCCGACCGGTGGCCCGTCGAGGACCTCCACCCCGGTCAAGGCGCCGGGCATGTCCAGCTCACCGAGGTCCCGCAGGGTGCCGGTGGCGGCCGTCGACCGGAACGCGGACCAGCCGGTGAGGCCGGCGACGGCGAACGCGGTGGCGGCGGCCAGCCAGCCGACGGCGGGGCGGCCGCCGAGGGGGACGACGGTGAGGAACAGCAGCAGCAGCCACACCGGCACCCACACGATCCCCGCCAGCCAGCGCTGCGCACTGATCGCGATCCACGCCGGGAACGTCGCCACCGACAGAAACAACAACTGCGGGACCGTGAGGCCCCAGATCACCCCCGCCTTCGGGGTGGTGAACGCGTCAAAGGTTCGAGCCGCCACTGTGATCCTCCGCTTCTCTCACAGCCACAGGAGGCCGCGCCGCACCCTGCGGCCGGGAAGTTGATGTGCCGGCGCCGGGCGGGGCCGGGCGAGGCTGAATTGGGGTGCGGCGGATGTCGCCGGCCGGGTCATACGGATACGACGGATCCCCCGCCCCCATCCCGGAGGTGGTGTCGTTGACCAGCCCCGTGGCCCGCGCGCCGACCTGCTGGAACCCGTCGACGAGCTTCTTCGCCCCGAGGATCACCCCCGCCGCAACCACCCCCACCGGCCCCGCCACCGCACCCACACCCACCGCCGCACCACCAGCAGCAGCACCACCCGCCGCAGCGCCACCCGCGGCCGCGCCACCGGCACCACCAGCAGCTGCAGCTCCGCCGGCTGCAGCTCCCGAACCGGCCCCGGCACTGGCGGCGCCGGCGGGGGTGAGGCTGGAGCTCTGCGCGGCGGCGGCACGGCTCGCGGTGGCCGACTCCCCCGCACCAGCCACTCCCCCGCGACTGCCGCTGCTGCTGGTGGTGCGGGTGACGGCGGTGTGGGCGTGGCCGGCGGCCGACGACGCGCCGGTGGGGGCGGCGAGGCCGGCGCGGAACGATGCGCCGCTGGTGGTGCCCGGATCCACGAACGCCAACAGCCGAAACAGCGCGACCGGGGACACCGCTGCGACCGCGATCATCACCACTGACGGCAACGCCAGGGCGACGGCCTCCTGGGCGGAGTCCTCCAACCCCAGCGACACGCCGGTGGACAGCTGCACCCCCAGCCCGAGCATCAGGGTCATCAGCAGCGGGGCGATCGCGGCGGCGTGGAACCAGCGAAACGCCTTCCAAAACCAGGCCTCGAACGGGGTGAACATCAACCCGGCCGCGGCGATCGGTGCGGTCGCGGCGATCACGATCAGCGACACCGCCCGGCCCAGCATCACCACCAGATGCGCCAACCCGGCCAGCCACAACACCAACCCCAGCAGCAACAACACCGTCGCCGTGGTGCCGGTCATCACGCCCTCGGTGAAATCCAGCCCCGCCGGCTCCCACCCGGCCAGATCATCGGTGCCCAACAGCTGACGCCGCAGCGCAGTGTTCAGGCCCTCGACGGCGGTCACCACCGCCGCGCCGTAGGAGTACCACAACGCGCACACCAGCAGGAACTTCACCGCACCCACCAGCGCGCTACCCAACGAGGCGGCGTCGCGGCGCAGCACCGTGCCCACCAGCTGCACCATCATCAAGATCAGGGCCAGGGACAGACCCAGCCACAGCGTCACCGAGTACACCGACCACAACGCCGACGACCCGTCCGGGTTCAGGTTCGGGGTGAGGAACCAGTCCCCCAACGCGAGGATCGCCCGCATCACCCACAGCCCGGCCCCCCACACCGCCATGCAGATCGCCACCCACGCATCCACCACGATCTGACCCCCGGCGGCGGCCAGATCACCGAACAACTCCCCAATCTGCTCCCACACGGCTGTTACACGTCCCGCCAGGTCAGCCAGCCAGCCGCCACGGCGAGCTCCGTGCCCGGCCACGTCGACGGCCCCGGCACCGGATGCACACCCTCGGCGATGACCCACCGGTCCTGCTGCCAGGTCATGCGTTCGCAATGCCCATACGCGAGGCGGGCCTGGTCACGAAACGTGTAGGTGATCTCCACCAACACGCACACCACATGCCAGCCGTCGCCGTCGGAGCCCTTGATCTGCCCTGCGGCCGGGATCACCGTCAGCGACGCCCCCGGCTCCAGCCCGCTCGGCATCTGCCCGGCGGTCAGGAACGACTGGATCAACCCCAACACCGGCCACGACCCCGCAGCGGCAGTGGGGTCCTCGAACCAGGTCTGCTGCACCCGCTGCGCATGACCCAGATCCATGGCGCCGAGGACGGAGACCAGGATCTCCCCCAACTGCCCCACCGCCCCCTCGGGCGTCTGCGGATACCCGGTCGGGATCCCCTGAGGCCCAACGCGATCGGCCAGGGGGATGTCGATCGTCGGCAGTTGCCCCAGGGCAGGGGTGCCGCCCGTCGCATCCGACGGCGACGCCGCCAGCATCGGCGCGGCCGCGATCTCATCGCGCACCGAGACATCCCCGGACGGCAGCGCCTCGACCGTGTCAGCTGCGCCGGGGGTGGGTGGGTCGGTGATGGCGAAGTAGGCGGCGAACCCCAGCCCGGAGAGCAGCAGCAGCGCCACCGACGTCACGGCGGCCAGCAGGGTCAGATGCGCACGTGCGGGCTTCATGGTTAGCGGGTGACGCAGCCGTCGCCGAGGAACCCCGACAAGATGCCGGGGATCACGAGGTAGAGCAGGGCGGCGCCGAGGACCACGAACACCCCGATCAGGCCGCCCTTCGACACGTGCGGCATCGAGAACACCTTCCCCAGGATCACCGCCGCCACCGCGGCCAGGATCCCCGCCGGGAACGCCACCCACACCAGAGCCCACGAGAACCAGCCCAGGAACTCATCCACCAGCACCTGCGCCCCTGCCGGCGCGACCGGACACACCATCCCCCGCCCCTCCGCCGGAACCAGCACACCCGCCGACACGGCCGCTACGAGTTGATTGATCATGAGAGTTCCTCCACACACGACACGATGGCGCCGGCCGCGGACTGCAGCCGACGCGGAAGCGGACCAGCGGTAACCCCACCGACCCGAAGACTCGAACACTCCGGCACCACCACCAACCGCCCACACCCTGCGGCCGCCCGCAACAGCGGGCCGAACGCCGAACCGACCGGCTTCGGCAACGCCCGCCCCGGCACGCCCGTGATCACCGGCACCACCGGAACCGACGAGTCGAGCAGCTCCAGGCGCGCCTCGAGGCGCCGCACACCAGGCACCGAACAACCCGCCACCCCCACCAACACGGCAACGCCGGTGCCGGCCAGGGTGTCCGGCCACACACCGAAGTCCACGACCGTCACCCCGCCAAGATCCGTTGGGGTAAGGATCAGCGCGTCCGGGGTGACGCGGCGCGCCAGCCGCAGCCCTCCACGAGTGCCGATGGTCCAGCCGTGCTGGGTGCCGAGCTCGGCCGACGACGCGGCCGCCAGCCCCGACAACCCAGGGTCGCTGAGCTCGACCAGCCGTGACGCGCCCATGGCCTCAGCGACAGCCAGCGCCACCACCGTCGCCCCGACCCCACCAGAGACCCCCACCACCCCCACCACCGCACCCGTGATCGACCTGGCGGTCGGCGGCGCTGGCACCACGGCGTCGGCTGCGGTCGTCGGGTCGATGTCGGTGGTGAAGGTGCCCTCCTGGAGGGCCGCGTAGGCGGCGCGGAGTTCGGCCAGGGAGCAGCCGGTGACCGTCACTTGCCCTCCAAGGCGGCCTTCAGGCGAGCCGGGGGAACCTCCAGCAGCCGACGGCGAGCCTCCAGCGCCTGCCGCAGCCGCTGGGACCAGAACACCAGCTGATCACACGCCTCCGCCTCACCCTTCGCCACCACAATGAGCTGCTGCGTCTCGTCATCCGCCATGACCGGCACCACCCTTCCAACCCGTCCTGCCACCCAAGAACCCCCACCCACCCCCGCCAGCGCGTCACCACCCCGGCACCAATCCCCTCAACCCGGCATGAACGAAGAAGGGGCGGTCTGCCGGTCGGCGGCGGCGTGGTTAGGCGGCGGCGCTGCTGCGGGCCGCGGCGCGCAGCACCTTCAGCGCCTTCCTCGCGCGGTACTGCACCTGGTCGGCAGTGTGACCCGGTTCGACCACCTGCAGGCACGCCGCCCGCGCGGTCAGGCCGGCGCTCCCCCGCGCAGCGATCCCGTCATCGGCCGCGGTCACCGCCAACGCCACCAGCAGATCCATGTCCTCGCGGGTCAGCCCGGCCTCGCTCAACGCCCACCAATACACGTCGCTGCTCTTCAACGCGTCACGGTCCTGCCCCGGCACGGTCCGCTCCAACACCCCCGGATCCACCGCCGCCCGATCCCGCCACACCCGCTCCGCCGACATCCCCCAGCCGAACTCCCGATCCAACGCCCGACCCACCCGCCGCGCTACCCCCTGCGGGATCCACCCCTTCAACGGGTCATCCCACGGATACTCCGCCACCTCCGCCCACAGATACCCCGCCGCCACATCCTCCACATGCCGCACATCCCCGCTGTTCCGCGACCGGAGCGCCACCACCGCCTCACACGCCGGCAACAACAGATGCACCAACACCGCCGTGGCATCCACCCGGAACTCCTCGACCCGAGTCAACCGGCCCAAAGCCAGCAGAACCTCCCGATCCTCCCGCCACTCCGCGTCCACCCGCCACTCCGCGACATCACCACACGACCCGAACCGCGACAACACCGGCTCACCACTCGTCCACACCCCCCAACGCTCATCCGCAGCATCCAGCAGGGGATCGATGTTCAACGCGGCCCGCACACTCATCACGAGGTCCTTTCGAGTAGGTTCACACCGCAGAACCTCCCGCCCCCGCATCCCCCTTTCCCTACCCCCCACCCACCCCACGCACCCCCAACCCAGCCACCGAAACGGCGCTGACTAGGGCCGACAAACCTACCCCCAGAAGTTCGTGGCAACTCTCAGACGAAGAGCCACCCGCGACGGCCCAGCCGTCGACACGTGCGCCCGCACGTCACCGCAGGCGCCGCCCGGCGTCACGTCGCCCCTGAGTTACACGCACCCCGCACCTCAGCTGTGGACGACACTGTGCACAACTGCACCCGGCTCGGTTGAGTTCCTGTCCCGCTCAGCGCCGCGCAGTGGTCTTCCAGTCAGGACGCGGGAAGTTCCGCACCATCCACTTCCGCCGGCGGCCCAACACCTCGGCGATGGCCACCGACGTCACACGACTCATCTGCAGCTCCGGTACCAACACCGCGAGCTCCTCAGGCCCAGCACAACGAAGCGCCTCACGCTCCGCCTCCGTCAACACCCGCCACCGCTTCCGCGGCGGCTTCGGCACCAGTGCAGCGGCCCGCCGCTCCTCCAACTCCGTCAGGCGTTGCTCCCGACTCGCCCCACACAGCTTCCCCGGCACCATCAACGACACCCCACACCGCCGACACGGATGCGGCCTGCGTCGCGGCTCGCCCGGTGTAGTCACTGGAAGCGCCAACGACTCTCCCCTGACGATGCCGTGCCGCTCCCGATACACACCCATCCCAAGACGATGGGCGCGCACCACATGCGGGCCCACCTTGACGAACCTCTCGCCGCACTCATGACACAACACCCCATCCGGTGCGACATCCACCACGCCAAAGACCCCGAAGCCACTCCGATCACCGGGCCTGGGGTCGGCAGCCGTAGGCAGACCCAAACCCAGCCTCAGCCGCCGCGCATGAAAACGACACAACCGCCCACGCGTCTCCGACTCACACACGGACGCCACACACCCCGACATGCGCCAGACACTAGCCGGACCCACCGAGCACCCACACCTGCAGGTGCACAATCCTGGTCTTGGCTGGTTTCGGTTCCAACCCAAGCCCAGCCAGCAAGTATCGCAGCTGCGCGAGCGCAGCCTCGGCCCGCCGCTGGGTCTTGCACATCACCACGAGGTCGTCGGCGTCCCGGATCAGTACCCCGTATCGACACGCGTCCCATGCCCGGTCCAGCCGGTGCAGGTACACGTTGGCCAACAAGGGCGACACCACCCTGAACCGCCTGAGGTTTCGTGCCGGTTCTTTCTGAGTCAGGAAGGATGGCGCTATGCCAAAGAAGATCGATCCCGCGGTCAAGGAGCGGGCGTTGCGGTTGGTGCGTGAGTACCGGGGCCAGTACCCGTCGTTGACGGCGGCGTGCGCGGCAGTTGCCCGGCAGGAACGCGTCGGCGCGGAGACCGTGCGCAGGTGGGCGGTGCAGGCCGAGATCGACGACGGAGCCCGCCCCGGGACCACCAGCGAGGAACACGAGCAGATCAAGAAGCTGAAGGCGGAGAACGCCAGGCTCCGTGAGGACGTGGCGATCCTGAGAGCTGCAACGACTTTCTTCGTGTCGGGGAACTCGACCCCCGCAACCGCTGATCGCGGGGTTCATCGACACCATGAGAAGCGAAGGTCACGCGGTCGAGTCGATCTGCCGGGTCCTGTCCGACCAGGGCTGCCAGATCGCCGCGCGCACCTACAGGGCCTGGCGCACCAGGCAACCCTCCGCCAGAACGCTCAGCGACGCGACCGTGGTCGAAGCGATCACACAGATCGCCTACACCCTCGACATGCGCGGTCGGCGGCGGTTGACCGCTGAGGGCCTCTACGGGCGACGCAAGATGCTTGCCTGCCTGCGACGCCATGGGGTGGCCGCGACACCCGGTGCGGTCGACCGCGGGATGCGGCATCTGGGCTTGTCGGGCGTGGTGCGCACCAAGCAGGTCCGCACCACCATCCCGGGCAAGGACGGGCATCGAGCCGGGGACCTGCTCAACCGCAACTTCCGGGCCGCGGCCCCGAACAAGGTGTGGGTCAGCGACTTCACCTACGTGCGCAGCTGGGCCGGGTTCGTCTACACCGCCTTCATCGTCGACGTGTTCTCCCAAAGGATCGTGGCCTGGCACTGCGCTACCACCAAGCACGTCGAGCTGGTCGCCACCCCGCTGCGGATCGCGTTGTGGGACCGTGACCGGCAAGGCCACCCCGTCGGCCCCGACGAGCTGATCTGCCACTCCGACGCCGGCTCCCAGTACACCGCGATCCGGTTCACCGAGCATCTGGCCCTGGAGGGGATCTCCCCATCGATCGGCAGCGTCGGCGACGCCTACGATAACGCGCTCATGGAGACCATCAACGGCCTCTACAAGGCCGAGTGCATTCGCACCACGGTGTTCCGCGACGGGCCTTACAAGACCCTCGCGGACGTCGAGTACGCCACCGCCGGCTGGGTCGACTGGTACAACCAGCGACGCCTCCACTCCACCCTCGGCTACCTCACCCCAGCAGAGTACGAGGACACCCATTACGCTGCTCTCAACCAAGAGCTGCTCCCCACATGAGAGCGGCACGAAACCTGGGGCGGTTCACCACCGCAACCTTGCTGATCACCGCGGGAGACAACCCCGACCGGCTCCGCACAGAAGCATCCTTCGCCGCACTCTGCGGAGCCGCCCCGATCCCCGCCAGCTCCGGGAAAACGACCCGGCACCGCCTCAACCGCGGCGGCGACCGGCAAGCCAACTGGGCCCTACACCAGATCGCGCTCGTCCGGCTGTCCACCGATCCACGCACGAAGGCCTACGCCGCCAAGCTCACCGCCGCGGGCAAGAGCAAGAAGGACGTCCTGCGCTGCCTCAAACGCGCCATCGCCCGCGAGGCCTGGCACCTCCTCGTCCACCCCGCACCCGCACCACGCATCGACGACCTCCGTCCCCTCCGACACCTGCGAGGGCTCACCCTCACCCAGGCCGCCGAACACCTCGGAACCGTCCCCGCACGCATCAGCGAACTCGAACGCGGCACCCGCCTCAACATCCCACTCGCGAACGCCTACCGCGAATACCTCAACGCCGCTTGACATCCATAGGATTAGACACCTTCATCCTGCCAACCCGAGGGCCCCCACCCGCCCCCGGCCCCGTCGAGATCAGCGCGCCGAGCCAGTCAACCACGCCCCTTCGCTCCACCGCCATCTGTGAAGAGCCGGATTACTGATCCTCCCACCGACGGAGGGTCTCCAACGTAGTCTGCTTCTTGGGATGTGTCGGTTCCAAGAATCTCGCTTGGTCGTTTGCGACCGCACGTAGCTCATCAATCGCCCGATCCTTCAATCCCTGACGATAGTGAGCGTAAGCCAGCCTGCCTCTTGCAGTCAGCAACTGCGGGTGCCTTCTCTCTAACACTGCCGGTTTCCCTGCGTCGCCTACCATCTCCGCGTTAACAATTGTCAATAACTCAGCCGCCCGACCTGCGTCTTGCTCGATCAGCCAGCGTCCATGATTGGATCTGAGGAAGAGCCATTCTGGATGGCGAGCCACCCAGATCTCGCTCGCCTCATTGCTGATCTCGTCGTATAACGCGCATGCTGACGCAACCTGCCCAGTAGCACCCAGACAGAAGGCGCGATTCGCTTTGATTTGCAGAAGCTGTGGATGCGTGATTGACAGTCGGCTTATGCGTCGCCTGAGGCTATTGTATCCATCCAGGGCTTGCCGTTCACCTCGCGGCCCCGTCTTGCTCAACCAGTAATAGGCGGCATTCTGCGCCAATATCGTCTCCACTTCCTTCTTGCCGAACTGCTGTGTCATAACGTCGGCCACTCGTTGAAAGAGCTGCGAAGCTCTTTTGGGATTACCTAGGTTTCCGATGGCCTCGAACTGCCATTCCCACACCGAGTACGTCTGCGGATGCAGGAATCCATGTGCGGAAATGACGTCATCAGCCACGCTTCGAAGACGAGACAGGGCCTCGGTGGGGAATCCACTCCGGCATCGCCACTTCTCGCGGTTCTTCTTCGCCGCAACTACCCTTGGTGCATCCTGATCCATCACAAGCTCAAGGGCCTCAATAACCTCGTCATGCGCACCCACTGCCGCCCATGGACTTCCCGCGTTGCCGAGCCAGTCAGCTAGGAACCTTCGCGCGTCTAGCGTGTCTAGATGGTCATGACCAAGTTCCATCTCCATAGCCGGCAGGATTGCTGAGAGTGCAACGACGGCCGCCTCGGGATCCCCGGCATGACCCAGCATCACCGCTCTGGTTCGGCGCGCCGCCAGCGTTTCCCCATGCTCGTCGCCCAAGTAATGCCCAGCCTTCTCAACGACGTCGGCCATCAGACTGACCGCGATCTGCGGATACCCCGCCTGGCCGCACCAATAGGCGTGATTACGGGAAACCCTGATCGTGTCCTCGTTCTCTTCGCCCAAGACCGCAATTGATTCCGCAAGGAGGTCAGCATTCAGAATCCATGCCAAAGCGGCCTTGCCCGACTTTCCTGACCAGTAGGCGAGCTTCCGGCGAAAAGCCAGAGTCGAGCGTCCATTCGGCCCGTAAAGTTCGACGTAGGTGTCGGCAAGACGGCTCAACGACTTCACCGCGGCGCTCGCGTCACCGGAATGACCGATCCACCGCCCCAACTCAGTCTTCGTCTTGATAATGTGTCTAAGGCTGGCGCTTCCGCATCGTTCTTGTTGCTGGACGAGTTTCTTCAACCGCCGGATCGCTTCGTGAACGCGTCCTAATTCCCCGGCGGCTCGAGCAAGTTGATATGAACACTTGAAGTACTCACCGGAGTCCGATCCGCAGGCCTGGGCATACGCTCTTCGCAATCGGCGAAATAGTGGCACTGCCTCATCGTATCGGCTACTCTTCGCCTCCCAGCGGGCGAGGCGGTACCAAGCTTTGAGAGCTAGATCACCACACGCTGTCGGTTGGTATGGGATTGGCCCGATCTGGTCACATAATGCACGCAACTCGCGGACTGCCTCTCTTGCGCGGCCCCGTTCACCGAGTATGTCTGCCAGTTCCACCCGCACGCGAAGGGAGTCCTCAGAACGCTGCGGACCCTCGCTGTCCAGCCAGCGCAGAAGGTCGCTGTAAAGTTCTTCAGGGCCCTCAATTCTACCCGCGTCGACCAGTTCATCCTGCAACCTGTACAACAACCGATGAACTACGGGCGAAATCAATGCTGAGTCAACCGCGGCTAGCGAGAGATTGCTGGAGCCCGAGAGAACTAAGTGGTATGCATTATCTCGAATCTCCGTCGCTCCACTGAACGTTAGATGCGGATCCTGCCACATCTCCGACAGGATGTCGGCACAAATTCTCGCCGTCGAGTGGCGGACATCATTTGGCTGTGACTCAAGAAGCAATCGTTGGGGCAACCCGTGCATCCGATATCCTCTCGTCGCCCCGCCAGTGATTTCTATAAGCGAGCGATCCGCGAGATGCCTCAGAGCGTCGATCACCAAGCGCCTCGGCGGTGCTTCCTTCGACAGAGGGTCACTGAGGTAGTCGACACATGAATGCGCGGTCCAAAACGCATGTGGGATATGCGTTGGATCGAGATGGAGGGCGAGCGACATTATGCGCCTTGCAAGGCCCGTCCCATCACTCTCCATTGCACTTTCGTAGGCGAGAGACCAGAGGGCGCCCAGACTAGGAGCCATCGGCTCCGTTGGCAGCACGTCAGCCAATCTCCTGCCGCGATCGTCCAGGAGGTCCAGCAGTGCCCTCGGGGTGAGGGTGGGGTTTTTCAGAAGTAACCGAGCCGCTGCATCCAAGGCGATCGGGATACCATCAAGTCTCTCCGCTAACTCAGGAAGGGCTTCCGCACGAACATCGTGCGATTCGAGCAAGAGCCTGCTGGTCAGTAGAGACAATGCTTGATCTGAATCAAAGTTCCGGACGGGGATAGAGTCGACGTGATCGAACACCTCAAGGTGAACGAGTTGATCGACGGGTGCTGCAACTTGAGTGGTGATTATCACCCTGCCACGTCCCGCGGGGAGCCACTCAGCGAGCTCGTCCAATCTCCCACGAGCCCCATCCAAGACAATCAGCCACCCCTCATTGCGTCTCAATAGGTCAAGTAGTTGGCCTGCCGTTTCTTTGAGTTCAGACGAGTGACTGCCGGTCAATCCAATCGCCGCTGCGACCGCGGCATACTCGCCGATTAGCCTCTCCGCTGAGTCAGCTCGAAGCCATAGAGAAAATGTGTGGGTCGAGCTACGTTCGCGGCGTCGAAGCAACTGGGCCGCAAGGTAAGATTTTCCCATCCCTACGCCTCCGTGGAGGAGTACGAGTGAAGAGGGGTGCGCGAGTACGGTAAGAGCTTGGTCTAGTTCGGGACGGCCGATCGAGAACGCTATTGGCCGAGGGAGGCGACCGAAGATATGTCCACCCGCCTCAAGTCTTTCATTCACCGCCGTTTGCGTTATTTCTTGCGCCGAAAGTAGTTGCGAAAGGGCTTCATTGGATAGGTCGAGTTTCGCCTCTATCCGACTATTGCTCGTGAACAGACGGAGGAAAGCAGCCTGCCGCCCAGGGACCGGGCGGGTCCTGTCAAGAACGCTGGCCGTGGCAGACAGCAAATCCTCGAAGGCCTCGCCGAACTCGAGGTAGTTGTGTTTCAACTCTGCCCCGCCATGGTCCCGGAGATAGGTGAGCGCGTCCGTCTCCTCTAGTTTCAGGGCCCATCCCAAGTCGCCGGCGTTCTTCGTGATCAATCGACTTACCCCGTCAGCAACGCTGCGCTGCTGCTCGGGGTTGAGGCTTCGATACTGAGACCCCGCACGCAGTTCGTCGGCCAATGCGGTAGCGATCGCATCTGCAAACTCACGATCCTGGGACTTCCGTCCCGGAAGAAGGGCCAGACTGTGACCAAAGGTCGCCTCCGCATCGCCAACCGCGTCGGCAAGGTCCGCATTGTCGGTCATGCGCATGTAGATCCTTGCGATACCGAGTCCCAGACCGGCCAAGGAGAGGATCAGGCTCATGGAAGCTGATTCTTCCTCATCCGTCGCTTTCCGGGGCTGCTTTCTGAAGTGCGACCCAGCTCCTTTTTTGGACGACTGGAGACGTCCGACTCTCGGCATGTCCGCGAGGTCAGGCCCGTCGACGTCCGCTACTGGGCATCTCCGGACGTCCGACTCCCGGCGGTCCAGCCTCGCTCATCATGTGTGCAGCTGGCAGCCACGGCGGATTCATCATCCAGTGCGGAGCCAGTCCTTGCCGTTGAGGATTTCTGTGGCGCGTGGGGTGGGGTCGAGGTCGGCCTGGTCGCGGAGGGCGTCGGTGAGGATGCGGCGGGCGGAGGTGGTGTGTCCTTCGTGGACCATGATGCCGGCGAGGTCGAGTCGGGCGGTTTCGGAGTCGGGGTCGGCTTGGAGGGCGGTGGTGACGGCTCGTTTGGCGGCTTCGATGTCTCCGGTGTGGAGGTGGTGGGTGACGAGGATGTGGGCGACGTCGGTGATGGCGCAGGTGAGGTGTTGGTCGGTGCGGTCGCCGTCGATGAGCCAGGTCCAGCCGGCGGGGCGGAGTTGGTCGAAGGGTCGGCCGGTGACGAGTTGGAGGGCTGCTTCGAGGTCTTCGATGCCGTCGCGGCCTGCGGCGGTGCCGCGGGCGCGGAGGCGGCGGAAGAGGTCGGCGTCGATGAGGAGGTCGTCGACGAGGTAGAGGCCGACGCCTCTGGCTTTGGCTTGGGGGGAGTTCTTGGCGTCGGGGATGTGTGGCTGTCGGGTTCGGGGGTTGGTTCCGAGCCATTGGCGTAGGTCGGACATGACGGTGCGGGCTCGTTCGACGGTGGTGCCGAGCGCGTCGGCGACCTGGTCGCCGGTCACACCGTGGGGGTGCAGCGCTAGGTAGGTGAGGGCTTCGGTGTAGTAGGCCTTGCGTTTCGTGACTGGTTTGCCGTGGCAGCGGGCCGTGACGGGACCGAGGAGGGCGAGTCGCGGGTAGGGGCAGTGTGGGGAGAACCAGGCTCGCACGTCGGCGTCGAGGCCAGGGTCCCGGTCTTGCAGGGCTGCTGCTGTGGTCTCAGGCGTGCGGGGGGCGAGGATCGTGAGGTCGTCGGTGGTGACGACGGCGGTGTCGATGTAGGAGTCGTCTGGTTCGGGGAGGACGGGTTCGACGGTGCCGGGGGCGGTGTGGTGGCGGGGGGTGCGGTGTTCGGGGAGGAGGTTGCCGGTGACGTCGACCAGCTCGTCGGCGGGCTGGGGATCGGTGTCGTGGTCGGTGTCGGCTGCGGCGAGGAGGTCGGCGCAGCCGGCGGCTTCGTCTTCGGTGAGGCCGACTGCGGTGAGTTCGAACCCGGGTGCGGTGAGGCGGCCCGCGGTGGTGAGGGTCCAGTCCCCTCGGGTGGGGTGGAGGGTGATGAGCGCGGTGCCGGTCTGCTGGGGGTGGTCGGCGATCAGATCGTCGAGGGTGTCGAGGGTGTCGGGCTGGTCGGTGATCACGGCTCCGGCTGTCCAGGTGTCGTCGCCGACCTGCTGGGCTCTGCCCACGGCGGCGGTCACGTCGGCGTCGGTGGCACGGCAGGCGTTGGTGCGGGCGATGGTGAGGATTTCGTCGGGGTGGGCGTCGAGGCGTGCGGGGCACATGCCGATGACGTGGGCGGCTGGGCCGTGGCAGGCGATGCGGACCTGTTCGGACCAGGGGTTGACGGCGAGTTCGGCCGCGAGGTAGCGGGCGAAGTCGGCGCTCATCACGGGGTCGCCGGTGATGCTGATGGTGCCGGCCTGGTCGAGGTTGTAGAGCACGACGCGGTCGTGGGCGTCGGCGCCGATGGTGACCAGCAGCGGCCACGGGCTGGGCCGATCCGCGATCTGGTCGCCGATCGCCTCCACGGGAACGGTGTTGGGCAGCAGCCAATGGTCCCCAGCCTTGGTCCACGGCGTTTCGAGGTGGGTGGGGCTGTAGAGGTGGAGGGTGCCGTCGCGGGCTACGGCGATGGCGGTGATGGTGGTGTGGGGGTCGAGGCGGCGCAGTACCTGGTCGAGCCGGGCGACGAGGCGGGAGGACAGTCCGGTCGCGAGGCGGGCGGTCTGCTCGATGGTCGCCACGGCCGGGCTGGGGTTGGCGATCATGCGGCCGGGGCGTCGGGTGCGGAACTGCTCACGGCGACGCGCAGCGAGGGCGGCACCGACGCCGACACCCAGGAAGGTGCCGGCGCCCAACAACCCGGCCACCTCCCACACGAACCGGGGAACCTCGACCTGCTCGGCATCGTCGGCGACCTCCGCTGCGGCGGCGTCGGCCCGCAACGGTGTCACCGGCGCAACGCTCGGCGCCGCGGTCGACGGCAGTGCCGCGGGCGGCGAGGCTTCCGCAGTGACTCTCGTCGGGGTCGGTGCGGCGGACGGCTGCGGTTGTGGTGCTACGGGCGGGGTGGCGGCTGTGTCGTCGGTGTCGGCGGGAAGGAGCGCGGTGCTGGCCGCGTCGTCGGCGGCAGCTGGACTGCTCGGCGGGTCTGCTGCGGGGGCCGCGTGGCTGGTGTCGGGGAGGGTGAGGGTCCAGCCGATGTCGATCTGGTCGGGGTCCTCGAGGGTGTAGCCACTGGGCTGTGGGATGCCTTTGTTAGCGTCGTAGAGCTCTGGCCAGCGGTGGGGGTCGCCGAGGTGTTCGTCAGCCAGATCCCACAGGGTGTCGCCCTTCTCGACGGTGACCGTAGCCGCCTCCACCGCCGCAGGGGTTGCGGGTGGGGCGGGTCGGACGGCCCGGGTCGGTTGCACGCTCGAGGCCGCGGCGGCGGGGCCGGCGAGTGGGGTGGCTGGCTGGTGGGGTTCGGCGGCGACGGTGTGCGGGGCGGCGATGAACGCGGCCGCGGCGGCGACCACCAATGCCCGCGCCAGGCCCTGGGGCACGGTGGCGGCGGGCAGTCTGGGTGCTTTGACGCCGCGCAGCAGGGCGACGGCCTCGACGGCGATCAGTGCGGTGAGCCACGCCCACAGGAGCCAGGCTGCGGCCCAGACGAGGACGAGGAGGAAGCGGCCGCTGTCTGGGGACAGCAGCATCGACGCGAGCCTGTCCCAGGAGGGCAGGAAGCCTGGTAGTTGTGCGAGTTGGAGCAGGAGCCAGGGGGTGCCGAGGATGATGGCGGCGATCGCGGCGATCGCGGCGAGGCTGCGCAGGATGCGGGTCATTGCTCGGTGCCTCCGAGGACGGACTTGACGGTCGCGGTGCCGGTCTCGTCGACGCGCAGCGTGGTGATGCCGATGATGGAGAGGAACTGGCAGGTGTAGTGGCCGGTGGCGGTGACGGTGATCGTGTCCCCGCCGCGGATGCTGGTGGTGCCGGTGTAGGGGGAGGCGGCGACGTAGGCGTTCGCGGCGGTGATCGCTGCGTGGATGTCGGGGCGGGCCCTGCCGGTGGCGAGGGTGAGGTGTTGGCCGCCGGCGCGGGCGGCCTCGTCGGCGACGGCGCTGGCGTCCTGGGAGGCGCCGGCGTGGCCGGCGAAGTCGACCCCGATCCCGATGATCACGATGAACGCCACCAGCGCCACCGATACCCACACCGACACCATGCCCCGCTCCCCACCACTCGGATACCTGGTGGAACCCGGTCGGGGGCGGGCTGGGGCGTGGCGGGGGGTCATCGTCTGCTCCGATACGTGTCCACCGGTGAGGACTTGGTGGCGGTCAGGGTGCGGGTGGCGGGGAAGCCGGGCAGTCCGACACCGAAATCGACGGTGCAGGAAACGGTCACCGACACCGTGGCCGGGGTACCCAGCGGGGCCCGCAGCCCGGCTGTGTTCACCGTCACCGACGAGCTGCGGCAGGTGGTTCCCGACTCGACCAGTGTCGAGGCGGCCACCGCCCGGGCCGAACTCGTCGCCGTGGCGGCGTCTCGTTCGATGGAGGCGGCGCGGGCGGCCTGGGAGGCGGCAGAGGTGACCGTCATCTGGGCCAGCGCCTGGGTGGCCAGCACGATCAACAGCCCGACGATGCCGAGCAGGACGGGCAGGATGATCGCCGTCTCGACGGCCACCATCATCCCCCGCTGATCCTCGGACCTCGTCATGGCAGATCAGCCCCCGGTGACGACGTTGACGACCTGGACCTCGGCGATCCGCAGGGTCGCGGTGTCGTCGAGCTGCGGCGTGATGGTGCCGCTCTGGCCGATGCCGGACCAGTTCACCACCCAGTGCGTGGTGGCGGTGACGGTGTACTCGCCGTCCTTGGCATACATGTGGCCGCAGTCCGGGGACGGTTCGTTGTGGACCCAGATCGACCGCCACGGCTTCCCCAACCCGCACGTCACTTCGGTGCCGTCGCCCATGTCCCACACCACCTTCGCCACCTGGCCGGTGGCGGTCACGGTGTAACCGGCCTCAGACACCGACTTGGTGATCGGCCCCCACGTCGAAGGTGACGGGTTCGACACCCACATCCACGCGTTCCACCCTACGTAGCCCAGATCCTGGGGTGCGCGTTCGGCCTGCTCCGGGAAGGTGCCCATCCGGATCGCGGCGAGCTGCATCCGTTCCACCGCCCGCCGCGCGAGGACCGCCGGATCCGGCGGGGCCGGCAGCGCCAGAGCGGCCACCCAGATGTCCCACGTCGTGGCCCAGCCACCCTCGACACCGTTGAGGCACTCCACGATCGAGCCATCCGTGCGGCCGTTCCAGATCGCATCAGTCAACGGCGGCTGGGCAGCCTTCACGCGGGCATAGCACTGCAGATCCGGCCGCCACGCAAGCCCCCACTGAAAACATGGCACCTCCGCACCCATCGCCGTGTAGCAACCCGACGGCGCCGACCCACCACCTCCACTCCCCTGCCCACGACCCCCGCCACCAGACGAGCCAGGAACCTGGACAGTCACCACGATCGTCTTGTAGTCGTCGAGCACGGCACCGCCGGATCCTTCTGCCGTCGCCGGCGGAGCTGAGATCCCGAGCATCACCACCCCGAGAGTCACGCCACTCAGCCAGAGGCGCTTCAGCATGATTCGACCGCTTCGCTCTGGCCGCCGGAGATCCGCCAATTGGTGCCAACCTCGATGACGTCCCACCGGTAGGAGATGAGACCCCTTTGACCTGGTTCGAGCACGGAGATGCCTTCTGCGTTGACGAGGTCGCTTTGACTGCTGTCGCCGCAGACGTGGACTTCAATCGAGCGCACTCCCTCAACCTCTACGACCGGCCCAACGCCCTTGTACAGGTAGGTGTTCTCACCGACCTGGACGACGCCATCGTTTCTGTAGTTGTTGATTAGCTCCGCGACTGCGGAGGTGAAGGTGCCGGTGGTGACGTCCGCGATCGGCTGGAAGTCTGCGTCTGGGTTGCTCCGCAGCTCGTTGAGGGCGCGGAAGTACTCCACCACGACGGCCTGGGCGGCCTCCTGCTCGGGTGTCAGGGTGCTGGTGGGTGACGGTGACGCGCTCGGTGAAGGGCTTGGCGACGGGGTGATCGAGGGGGTCGCGGCTGGCGTGCTGACCACGGGGGACGGAGTGTCCGTCGGTTCCGGGGTGCAGCCGCCGAGCAGGAGCAGCGCGGCGAGGGCGGCGGGTGCGAGTCGCTTGATCATCTCTTCGTCTCCGTCAGGATGGGGTGAGTCGTTGGGTGGGTGCGGTGGCTGTCACGTCGATGGTGACAGGGAAGCCGGGGATCACGCGCAGGGCCGTGCCGGTGACGGTGACTGTGGTCAGTCTGGCGGCTCGGTGGGTGGTGACCTGGATGGTGTCGAGGGATCCGTTGCCGGCCGCGGCTGCGGCGGCGGCTTGTCCGTGGGCTGGGGTGGCGTTGAGGGCGGCGGCGGCTCTGGCTCCGTCCTGGGCGGCGGCGTGGGCGGTGGCTTGGGCCCAGCTGAGCATGGCCCACTGCATCTCTAGCCACAGGGCGCTGAGGACGAGCGGGAAGAGGATGGTGGCCAGGACGCTGGAGCTGAGGCCCCGCTGGTCCTGGTCAGGAGGGGAGGTTGGCCTGCACATATGCGGTGATGGCGGAGATGATCAGCACAGCGATCCCGACGGCGCCGGCCAGCAGGATCGCGTTCTCGGTGGACTGGGACAGACCCCGCTCATCTGTGACGCGCGGCTGCTGGAGGGTGTGGAGGGTTGCGGTGAGGTAGCTGTAGAGAGCAAGCATCGGGGTTTTCCTTTCGTGTCAGATCATGCGGAGGACGGCGGGGACGACGAGGGTGACGGCCAGGACGAGGACGAGGCCGGCGACGGGGACGGCGATGCGTTCGCCGGCGGCGTTGGCGCGGCTGATTTGGGCGTTGAGGGTGGCGTTCCGCATCGCTGCGGCGCGGGCTCGCAGGGAGTCGTAGACGCGTGTGCCGTCGGAGCCGCCCAGGCGCATGATGTCGGCCAGGTCGATCAGGTCGGGCAGGTCGTAGTGGGCGCCGAGGTCCGCCAGCGCGTCCCACGGGTTCTGGCCGGTGTACTGGGTGCGGCGCAGTGTGGTGGCGAGGCGTTGGAACACCCACGAGTCGCCGGTGTCCGCGGCGCGGATCAGGGCTTGGGGGACGGTGGCGCCGGAGAGCCGCTCGAGGGCCACCATCTCGACGAACGCCCCCAACGCATAGGAGAACTCTTCGCGGGCTTTGGTGGCCTGGTCACGGAGCTCGTTGTTGGGCAGGAACCACATCACCAGCGCGAAGCCGAGCGACCCGAGGACCGGGACTGCGATCGGGATGGGCAGACCCACCAGCATCGTCACCACCGAGATGACCGGGACGAGGAGGAGGCCGAGGAGCCCGGAGATCAGTTTCGAGCCGTAGAACGCGGCGCGGGTGCGGCCCAACAGGGCCAGGTCCTTCTCCGGCGCGGTGCCCCACACGACCGCGGGAAGGTGCTGTTCGGCCCACCGGCCGAGGCGAACCTCGGAATCGACCGTCCCCACCACCGGATGCGACCCCAGGGGGGTGGCCTGCAGGCGGCCGATGGCGTCCTTCAGATGGACCGGGGCCGGGATCAGGCCCGCGACGATCATCACCACCCCGGCCGTCAACAGCGCCCCGGACAGCATGGCCAGCTGGAGGCCGGTCATCGCCCGCCCCCCGGCTGGCGGCTGCCGTCGCCGATGAAGCGCGGCAGGGGTTTGGCGGCCGAGATGCGTCCCATCCACACCAACGCCAACAGATACATGCCCATCAGGACGGTCAGGAGGACCTGTCCCAGGGGGGTGCGGTAGGGCTCGACGTAGCTGCCGGCCAGGAACAGCCCGCCCAGCAGGAGCGCGGAGATGACGGTGATCATGCGGGCGGCGGTGCGGGCCTTCTGCTGCTCGGACTCCACCTGCCGGCGGGCCCGGACATCCGCATCGATCGACTCTGCGAGACCGGACATGGCCGAGGCCACGCCCGGGCCGCGACGCTCGGCCGCCAGCAGCAGCGTGGCGACGAACAGGTCCCCGGTCGCATCATCGAGCTCGTCGGCAAACGACCTGAGCGCGGTGCCGGTGGCCACGCTCGCCCGGACCCTCGCGGCCAGTCTGCCGATTTCGGGAGCCAAGGCGGTGGGGGCGGAGCGGGCGGCGTGGAGGATGGCCTGCTCCAGGCCCCGGCCCGCGGTCAGGACGCCGCCCAGGCCGCGGGCGAAGTCCGCCAGCGCGTTGAGGCGCTCGATCCGATTCTTCGCCCGTCCCTTGACCACCCGAAACACCATCACCGACACCGCCGGCACCAGGATGAGCGCGACGAGCCAGCCGGTCACCCCAGCCACCACCGCTCCCGCGGCCAGCCCGGCCACAGCCACGGTCCGCGCCGTGGACCAGGGCTGTGTGCGGCGGGTGCGGGGCGGTTTCGCCGGCATGACCGGCTGGGGGGTGAGAGCGTAGATCAGGCCGAGGATGCCGGCGACGATCAACGCGCCCGACAGGGCTGCCGCGAGCATCATTGGCGGATTCCCTTCTCGGCGTTGAAGCCGGCCAGGTCGAAGCCGTGGCGCTCGAGGGTCCGGAACCGCGGTGGCAGGATCTGCGCGGTGGCGCGGTGGCTGCCCGGCTCGGCGGCGAAGATCGTGGTCGTGGCATAGCCTTTGGCGTCCTCGCCGGGTTCGACGGCGATGATCTCGCTCACCCAGCGGCGTTTCCGCCAGGTGCCATCCGGCTGAGGGACGGATTCGACCTGGAGTTGGACGATCACATCGATGTCCTCGGCGATCACGTTGAGGGCGTACTCGCGGGTGATGTTGGCTCCCTCCTGCGTCGCGCACGTCACGAGCTTGCGGATCGCGCCCTCCGCCGTGCGGGCGTGGGTGGTGGACATGGACCCGGAGCCGGACTGCATGCACTTGAACATGGTCACGATCTCCGAGCCGCGGACCTCACCCACGATCGTGTAACTCAAGTTCGCGCGCAGGGAGTCTTCGAGGGCCTCACGCACCGTGTACTCGCCGGCGCGTCGGCCGTTGAGGCCGATCTCTCCGGAGCCGGGGTTGGCCTGCCACTCATGGACCACCTGATGATCCCCGGTGTCCTTCAAGTACAGCTCGTACTCCGTCTCGATGGTGCCGATCTGCACATGTGAGGGCAGCTCGTGCGCCAACGCCCGCAGCATCGTGGTCTTGCCCGTGCCCTGATCCCCGGAGACGACCAGCGACATGCGGGACTGCACCACCGCCGACAAGAACGACGCCGCGACCGAGGAGAGGGAGCCGAGGGCGACGAGTTCGTGCAAGCCCGCGTCGACCAGGCGGTTGCGGCGGATGATCACCGTCGGCCGCGACGTGACCCACGCCGAGGCGAACAGCCGGGCCCGGCCCGGCAACGCGAGGTGCAGCTTCGTGGCCGCCTCGGAGAACTCGCGCGGTTTGGGTTGGTGGGCGGCCATGAAGGTCAGGTACTCGATCAGCTGCTCATCGCTGGACGCGACCGGGGGTGCGGGGACCAGTTCGCCGTCGCTGTTCTCGACCAGCACGTTGTCGAAGCCGGAGATGATCACGTTCTCCACCGCCTCGTCATCGAGATACGGCTGCAACCGGCCGAGGCGAAACACCGCGTCGAACAAGGCCTGCGCGAGTTCCTGCTGGTGGTCCAGGGTCCAGGTCAGCTGGCCGCGGACGGTGGAGGCGCGGGACTCCTCCTCCAGCACCGCCGCGATGATCTCCCGCCCCACCGCCTCCCGTGAGGCCTGGTCGGGGTCTCGTTCCGACAGTTCGGCCGAGACGCGTTCCCGGAGCGTGTCGACCAGATCCCAGTCGATCTCGCCGGAGATCCTGCGCTGGACCCGGGGCGCCGGCGCAGGCCGAGCCGACGACTCCCCTTGATCGATGCTGTGGGGTGTGGCGTGTCGGCGGGCGGGGGCCTCCCCGGGGAGCATGCGGAAGCCGCCGCGGGTGCGGCCCGCAGGTGGGTTGGGCTGGGTGAACAGGGCCAGGGTGCCCGGATCCAGATCGGCGGCGTCGCTCATCACGACACCTCCGACCACACCGACACAGCAGCAGCATGGAGTTCCTCGGCCGCCTGCCGATACGCCTTGCGGAGCTTCGCGCCGCGTTTGGGCTCCGGTGCGCCCAGGCTCAGCGTCTCGGCCTCTTCCGGCGCCCACGGCAGGGTCACGGCCACCTCCCGCTTGATCACGGAGGCCACCGCTCGCGTCGTGTAGGGACGGTTCGCCCCCACCAACAGCGCGCGCACCGGCACATCGGCGGGGATCTCCGCCGCAGACGCGCCGGCCACTGACGGCAGGTCGGAGCGCAGCACCAGCAGCACCTCGTCCGCCGCCCGCGCCAGCGGCGTCGCGAGATGGGTGTGGCCGAGGCGCCCCAGATCGATCAGGATGTCGACGCCGGCATGGGACAACCCCCGCAGTTGCGCGGCCAGCGCCGGCCACAGATCCGTCAAACCGCCGGCCTGCGCGGCGCCCGCGGGGCCGGGGATCAGGGAGGCAGTCTCCGAGACCCGCAGCGGCAACTCCCGCACCGCCGCCTCGAGGCCGCCCTGGCGGTGAGCCGACCACAGCTCCACCAAGGTGCCCGGATGCGCCACCGTGCCCCGATAGAACCCCGCCAGGATCGGTGAGCCGCCGACCGGGTCGGCGTCGACCAGCAGCACCTGATTCGGCCACCCCAACGCCAACCCCAGCGCGGTGGTCGTCACCCCCGGGGATCCGGCGGCCGAGGTCAGCGCGTAGACCGCCATCAGATGTCCCTCGAGTCCAACACCAGCGCCGCACGCCCCAACGCGGCAGCCGCCGCGGTCCGGGGGGCATCGGCCTCGGCGACATCCACCGACACCGACACCTGACCAGACGCCTCATCGCGCGCCGTGGCGACCACCACGGCCGGAATGACCACGTTGACCGTGCACCCCGCAGTAGCCGATGAGCCGTCCAGGGAATCGGTGGTTTCGCCGGCGGCGCAGGCGTAGGCGGGCTCGGTGAGGATCACCCGGACCCGGTCACCGACCTGCAGCGGGATCGCCGGCTCCGCCCCCGGCGGCAACGACAGCCCCACCACCGTGCGGCCCGTCGCCGGAACCATGACCTCCACCCCCGCCTCCGGGGACACCAGCGAGCCGGCCGCCACATCGTGCGCGGCACGCTTCCCCAGCAGCGCCGGCAACTCGGATGCTTCCAGGAACGACAACTGCTGATCCGGGGCGATCTGGACCGTGGTGAACATCTCCGCCGTCATCACCTGACCGCGCGCCACCGGCACCCGGGCCGCGACCGCCTCCACACTCGAGCCGGCCGAGAGGAACACCAACGCTCCCCCGGCCGCGCCAAGCAGGATCAACAGCCCGGCGAGCACCGCGAACAGCGGCCGCCGCTGCGTCCTGGCAGCCGCCACGATCGGCGGCCTCGACGCCGTCGGTTCATCTCCCACAAGATTCTGTTGCATGATCACACTCCCCCATAACCCGGAAACACTGGGCCGATAGCGTGAACCTATCTGCAACGTATTTTTGCCGCTAGTGTCTTTCGGTCATTTCGGGGAGGGTGGAGACGCCGTAGAGCTGCGCCAGCCGGTGCGCGTGGAGCGCCCGCGGCCGGTGAGCCCCCGACTCCCACCGCCGCACCGTGACAGCCGCAACTCCCAGCTCCGCAGCCACATCCTCGGGGGTCAAGCCACGACGCAGTCTAAGCGACCGCAGGGTCACCTCCCCTGGCTCCTCCAGGTCCGTGTCCAGCAGTAGACAGATCGCCGCCCACGTCGCCGGATGCGGTATCGCGCGTCCGTGCTCCCACGCCGCGACCCTCGTGCCGTCCGCCACCCCTAGCCGGGCCGCCAACTGCGCCTGGGTCAAACCAGCGGCCACCCTCGCCTCACGGAGCCGCTGTGCCACTGACATGCCCACATGATAAGGGCCTGAATCACCTCGACACCCCCGGCACGCCCCCAGGGCCACGCCTCTGGTGTCGATGCTCCGGCCGGGACGATACCGACACCGCCGGCGCCCCCTCCCCAGAAGCAGGCTGCAGAACCTGAGCGAGCTGCCGCAGCGTCACAGCGGCCGACGCCGGCGACGACTGACGGTCCTGCTGGGCGAGATAGCGCTCCTGCAGCAGCCGGGTACCCTCGCGGTCGTCACGGTGAACGGTGGACTGGGATGACCCCGCCTCCTCCCCGATGACAGCCAGCGTCTTGCGCTGTCCGGCCAGTCCCAGACGACCCGCCATCACCTCGCTCAGTCGCCCGGGCAGCCCGTCCACCAGCTGCGCCACGCGCTCGCGCTCCTCCCGGAGCAGCACCATCTCCTCGGGCGAGACACTGACCGGGCCCACCGTACGGTCCAGCCCGCTGGCGAAGTCCCCGATCCGGTCACTGACCACCTCCCGGCTCTGTGCCCGACGGTGGTTGCTGTCCCAGAACTCGTAGCCGGCCTCCCGGAACGCGAACGACCCCCACGTTGCGCGACGCGGGTCCCACCGGTCCACAATCTCCGCCATCCGCAACGACGCCTCCGCCACGTACTCCTCACGCGCATGGACAAGGGCCGGCGGGATCCTCCTGCTCCAGTGTCGTGCGGCCGCCACACCTGAGGCCACGATCGCCGCCCGCGCCAACCGGCCCCGCTCCACCAGGGCATCCAACTCGCCGGGCGAGGCTCCCGCCACCAGGTCCTGGGCCTCCGCGACACCCGACTGGGCCGCCGCGGCGATCACCCCAGCGTCACGTTGCCCCGCGAGCTCAACCAAGGCCGCGTGATCCTCGATCCTCGGCCGCTCCGGATCCGGCGACGAACCCCCCGACGCTCGCTCCAGCCGCGAGCGACTCGAGTCCGCAGTGAACACCACCGCCGGCCCCAAGCGACGCGTCGGGCGCTGCGTAGGCTCCGGTCGGAGCGCCGGGCGGGGTTCGACCTTCGTGGCGAGATCGCTGCGCGCCTCCAACGTGACCGCCGCGGACACCAGCGCCGAGTGCCGGCGCATGTCCGGTGGGGTCACCGCCATCGCGGCGGACAAGTTCCCGCCGAAGCCCGTGCCCAAGAACCCCAACAGCTTCTCGGGATCGCCAGTCTTGCGGGCCGCAAGTCTGACCGCCAGGGTCGCCCGACCGATGTCGCCCGGGACCGTCGCCTGCCGCGGCACCATCGAGCGCCACGCATCGTAGGCGTCCTCCCACGACAATCGGCTTGCCTCCACCGCCGCCTGCAGCCGCTCATGGCCCACCCCATCGGGAACCTCGAAGGCACCCATCAGATCAGCAGCTCGCCGCATCAACGCCCACTGCGTCCGGCACACCGCCAACGCCGTCGCGGGCGTCATCGACTCCACCGACGCGACCACCACCGAGCTCCACTCCCGCAACCCGCCCTCAAAGCCGTCCAGCCCAGGCGTGGACTGCAGCAGGCGCCGCTCCACCCCCGACAACAGCAACCGTGCAGCCGGATCCTCCACACCGGACGACGCAGCACGCGTCACATACAGCGCGACGAGCCGCACCTGCTGCCGATCCTGCCGCGTCAACCCCTCCCCCGGCTCACTATCAAGGCTAGGCAGCGCTGGAGCGACGACCTCGCGACGTTCGGGCTCGACCGCCAGGAGAGGGACCAGCGCCGATGCATGCCGCACCGCGGGATCCCTCCCATCCAGCAGCTCGTCGCAGCGGCGCATCGTCGCAGCCCAGGCCCCGATGTGGAGCGGGGACCCGCCCATCAGCACGGAGGCGTGTCGCACCGAGTCGTGGAACCTGGACATGTCAGGCCCTGCACAGTTCGAGACGCAACTCCAGGACGATCACCACGAGAACCAGCGCCTCGGTGCTCAGCTCGGACGGCTCCCACCGCATCACCACACGCTCGGCCTGCTCAAGACACCCCGCCACCGACGACGGCAACTCGACCGGTGACTCCGCAACGCCCGCGGCGAGGTCCGAGGCGATCGCGTGACCCGCAGCGATGTCGAGCGCGGCGGCGCCGGAAATCGACTCGTCCCGGACCATCAGGTCGCTGGCGTGATCCAGCAGGACAAACACTTCGTAGAAGCCATCAACCGACACAGGTCCTCCTCCAAGCGGGGCCGTGGAGACGTTCTCCATCAGCCTTGATCGCAATCGCGGACACGTGCCTGCCGATATCCACAGCCGCGACCCGGAAGCCTCACGCCTCCTACCCCTTGAACCCCAGCCACACCCGGCCAACGCGCGAGTGCCCACCTCACACGCAGCCGCTGCTCGCTGGGTCGCCTCGGGGGCATTCCGCCACGCGGTCCCGCACTTGGGGTTCATTGGGGGCACAGGAGGGGATGCCATTCCCACGCCGCCCGGAAGGAGCGCTGCCATGGCTCAGAGCGACCGTCATGAGGCCCGCGTCAGAGTGCGGAGCCAGCTCATCAAACGCCACGAGGCACTCATGGCCCGCGAGGCGAGGATCCGCGCAGAAGTGCTGGAAGCGGCTGCGGCCATCCTCACGCGCGACAGAGCCGTGCTGGAGGCAGAAGCTCGACTCGGCCAAGCCCTGGGGGCGCTGACATCCAATGAGGGAATGCCGGTCGATGAGGCGGCAGAGCTGTGCGGACTCCACGTCAAGGAAGCAAAGCGGGTACTCCGCATGCGCGGGGATGGCCCGAACCAGCAGGAACTGGCAGAAGAGGTGGCCCAATCATGAAGCGCGCCGTGCTTGACGTGGCGGAGCTCATCGGCAGCTACGGCCGATTCGTCTCATATCCCCAGGCGGCGGAGATCACGTCCTTGAGCGTCCGATCACTCAAGCGGGAAACCGCCGCCGGCAACCTGCCCTGTTACCGCTTGGGAAGCGCACGCGTCTTCCGGCTCAAGACAGAGGACGTCGCCACGTTGATTCAGCGCGTAGCCTGAGGCCCGTCGGCGCTGCGAATCGCCCCCGCAGGGTGACCCGCAGCGCCGACGTGGGGTCAGTGGTCGTGACGCTCCGCGCGAAACTTTCTGACCCTCAATCAGCAACACGGCAAGGCGGTGCTGCGTCGTGTCTCTGCGCAGGCACCGACGGAGGCTGACCGCGCGCGTCGGCCCGGGGTCGGCGGCCGAAGATGGCTATGCGGTGATCACGCCTACCGATGACCGCGATAAGCGCGCCAAGTACTTGGTCGCCGACGATCCCTGCGCGGCCAGGCGGGGGGACACGGCGACCGGGCAGTCAGCAGACGTGACACGAATCTGCCGATCGATGCCCGCGGATGCATCAGTGAGCTCGTCGGCAGCCCGAGGGGTTCCATCAACCACCGATCCGCTTGGGAGAAACGTCCTCTATTTGTCCTCTCCCGAAGAGGGAAATAGTAAAGCCCCTAGTCAGCTGGGGGTTTCATGGTGGGCCTAACTGGACTTGAAGCATGTAGGCCCACCAGGCACAGTTGCCGGACCATGACCGCGGAGTCCTGGAAACCTGGAGTCAGCCCTCAACCTTGCGGGAACGACGCAACGAGCAGCGGAGGGGAGCTGGCGATGTCGATCGGCCGTTCGATAACCCATCGAGTTCGATCGAAGGGCCCGCGCCCATCGACGCTCTCGGCGAGCATCACGCCCGATCCCCCGGCGAGCATACCTCCCCGAATCCTCCCCAACACGGGAAGAAATGAACAAAACCCCTTGTGAAAGGGGTTTTGTTTGGCTCCCCGGACTGGACTCGAACCAGTAACCCTTCGATTAACAGTCGAATGCTCTGCCAATTGAGCTACCAGGGATTGGTGGCATGCCACGCGAGAAAGAACGTTAGCAGATCGGTCCGGGACGTGCGAATCCGGGAGACACGGCCCGAAGGCACGTCAGAAGTACTCGGCCGCGAGCCTGTCGGTCTCCGCGACGACGGCGTCACGCGTCGCCGGATCCTCCAGGTCGGCGCCTCCTGAGGGCACGGCGTACCAGTGGAGCTTCGACTCCTCGCCAAGGCTGCGCCGGCCGACGATCTGCACCTGTCCCCTCGTGCCGTCCACCACGCTCTGGACGACGGTGGAGGCCTGCACCCGCTCCTGGAACAGCTCAGGCAGGCGGCCCGCGTCGCTGAGCCGGGCCTCGAACCGCTCGCCCTCGACCGTCCGCCAGCGGAAGGTGTTGGACTCGCCCACCCAGGAGCCGCTGCCGATCTCCTCCCAGCCCCACACCCGCCAGGTGTCCCCGATCAGGCGGGCCAGGGCGGAGCGTGTGCCCACCAGCACCACCCCCTCCCCCACGCCGTGTGCCAGCACATCCGCGCGGTGCCCAAGGGCCTCGTTCAGCCCTTCGTGTACGGCCGGGTCAAGACGGTTGAACAGTTCCATGCCCCCATTGTGCTCCGTGTGGATAAGAAGTGTTGTCCGTCTGGACTTGTCCACAGTCTGCTGCCGGCCCCTGGCCCCGGACATCGCCCAGGGGCAAGGCTGGGCCCATGGATCTCAACGAGTTGCGGCTCCCCGACGCCTGGTTCGGCCCCGGGGAGGACCTCGCCTGCGCGAAGGTCGTCGAGGCCGGTCTGTACGCGGCGCACCTGCTGGACCTGCACGGGCCGGACCCGGAGCTGACCCGCCTCGTCGCAGCCGCGGCTGAGGCCACGGACCGCTTCTGGGCCGTCGGGCTGAAGGTGGCCATGCAGCAGGCCCGGCGCCTCGCGGTCGCCTACGACCTCCCCTCCGAGGACCTCTTCCAGGACGGGTGCGTCGCAGTTGCGGAGGCGATCGAACGCTTCGACTTCACCCGGGGCGTCAGGTTCACCACGTTCGTCTTCGAGGGAGTGGCCCGTATGCTGGCCGAGGGGGCCAGGCACCGGATGGGTCGTCCCACGGCGTCGCGGGCCGACCGCCGGGCGGCCCGGCTGGCCGGTGCGGAGCGGGACCGCGAGGCCGCGGCCGGCAACAGCATCGATATCGCCCGAGCGGCGGCCGCGGTGGGGGTCTCCCCCACCGCCGCCGGCCGGGCGCTGGTTCGGATGATCAGCCTCGACGACGTCATCGCCGCGGACCCGTCGGCAGAGGCCGGGTTCGCCCGGGTGGACTCGCACGGGCTGGACTTCCTGAGCCTGCTCAGCGCCCGACACCGGCTGGTCCTCGAGCTCCGGTACGGGCTGTGGGGGGAGGCGCTCACCCTGGCGGAGACCGCACGTCGGATGAGCGCCTCACAGTCCACGGTTCACCGGTGGGAGGGGGAGGCCATCGCTGCCGCCCGGGACCTCCTCGCTGGCGAACGGACCACGCGGGTCAGTGCGAGATCGCCTCGCCTGCCCCCGCCCCGGTCATGGAGCGCACCTCCATCTCCACCGCGAACTCCTCATCGCCCCGCTCGGGTGAGGTGACCGTGCCCAACCAGCCGGCCAGGAACGCCAGCGGCACGCTGACCAGCGCCGGGTTGTCCAGCGGGAACCAGGCGAAGTTCACGGCCTCACCCATCATGGACGTCTTCGATCCCGAGATGGCCGGGGAGAACACGATGAGCAGGACGGCCGAGATCAGCCCGGTGTAAATGGACCACACCGATCCGCGGGTGTTGAACCGCTTCCAGTAGAGCGTGTACAGGATCGACGGCAGGTTGGCCGAGGCCGCCACCGCGAACGCCAGCGAGATCAGGAAGGCGATGTTCTGGCCGTTTGCCGCGATGCCGCCGAGGATGGCCAGGACGCCGACCACGATGGAGGTGTACCGCGCCACCTTCACCTCCTGTGCCGGATCCGCCTTGCCGTCCTTGAGGATCGAGTTGTAGACGTCGTGCGCGAAGGACGCGGAGGCCGTGATCGTCAGGCCCGCCACCACGGCGAGGATGGTCGCGAACGCGACCCCGGAGATGACCCCCATGAAGATCTCGCCACCGAGGTTGAGCGCCAGGAGCGGCGCGGCCGAGTTCGCCCCACCCGGCGCGGCCAGGATGTTCTGCTGGCCCACGAGCTTCGCGGCTCCGAGGCCGAGGACCAGGGTGAACAGGAAGAACACGCCCACCAGGATGATCGCCCACACCGCCGACTTGCGGGCCTCCTTGGCGGTGGGCACGGTGTAGAACCGCATGAGCACGTGCGGGAGGCCGGACGGGCCAGCGATCAGGGCGAGCGACAGCGACAGGAAGGACAGCTTCGTCCAGTCGGTCGCGCCGTAGCGCCCCATCGGCTCCAGCAGGTCCTTGCCGGTTCCGGTGGTCGCGTCGAGAGCGGCCTGCTGGGCGGCCAGGGCCAACCCGTCGAGGTTGAAGCCGTTGCCCATCAGCACGAGGAAGGTCATGACCGCCGCGCCGCTCACGAGGAGCACCGCCTTGATCATCTGCACCCACGTGGTGCCCTTCATGCCCCCGATGAGGACGTAGACGATCATGAGGACGCCCACCAGGCCGATGACGAGGCTCTGCATGTTCCTGTCCGACACCCCCAGGAGCAGGGCCACCAGTCCACCGGCTCCGGCCATCTGCGCGAGCAGGTACACGAAGGAGATGACGAGGGTGGAGGTGGCCGCCGCGGTGCGCACCGGCTTCTGGCTCATCCGGAAGCTGAGCACGTCGGCCATCGTGTACTTGCCGGTGTTGCGCATCGGCTCGGCGACGAGGTAGAGGGCGATGAGCAGCGCGACGAAGAATCCGACGGAGTAGAGCAGGCCGTCGTAGCCGTAGATGGCGATCGCGCCAGTCACTCCGAGGAAGGCGGCGGCCGAGAGGTAGTCGCCGGTGATGGCCAGGCCGTTCTGGCGGCCGGAGAACTTGGCGCCGCCCGTGTAGAAGTCTGACGCCTTGGTCTTCTGGCGGCTCACCGTGATCACGACCGCCAGCGTGGCCGCCACGAAGAGGGCGAAGACCGCGATGTTGATGACGGGGTTGCCGTACTGCGGGGTCTCGAGGAGCGTGATCATGCCGCACCCTCGTTCACGATGTGCGCCTTGATCGAGGCGGCCAGGGGATCGAGCCTCCGGTTGGCGTAGTTGACGTAGATGGCCGTCCAGATCCACACGACGGCGAACTGGAACAGGCCGAGCATGATGCCGGTGTTGAGACCCACCATGCCGAGGAAGGGCGAGGCCATGAAGTCCACGGCGTAGATGGAGAGCACCACGTAGACGAAGTAGGAGGTGAGCCCGGCGATCGTCATCGGAAAGGCGAAGCGCCGGAAGCTGTTGCGCAGCTCCCGGAACTCAGGGGTCTTGGCGATCTCGACGAACACTGCTCTGGAATCGACTGAATCCAACGGATCCACGGTACGGCCTTGGGACATGATTCTCCTGAAGGTCGGCGAGACCACAGTGTCTCGACGTGAAGATACTTTAAGCACGCGGGGCATGACAATGCAATCCCGGACTTTGTCAGTATCCGAGCGGCTGCGCCGACGGCGTCAGCCGAGGCCGACGGCGAGGAGCTCCTTGCGTCGCATCTCCAGTCCGGTCAGCTCCGCGAACTGGGCGCGGTGGCCGGAAGGGTCCTTGACCGGATCGGTCCGCTGGAGACGGGACTTCAGGTCCGCGATCTGTCGCGTCACCCGGGCCAGCCTCAACCGGGAGGTGTGCGCGAGGGAATAGGTCTCGTCAGCCTCCCGGAGCAGAGGCTCCACGATGAGAGCCACCAGCAGTTGCCGCACCAGATCCCCGGGCGCGGCGTCACGCAACCGCGCCGTCCACCCGTCGCCGTACTCGACGGTGGTGAGCAGCCGGAACACCGCGGCGTAGCCGGGGTGGGTGAAGTCCGCCTCCTCCACCGCGTTCCAGGCCGCGTCGAAGGTGGTGGGGTGCTGCAGCATGAGCTTCAGCGTGTCCCGCTCCAGGCGCAGCGCCGGGTCGTCGGGGTTGGGCCATGCGGGATCCGGCGCAGGGCGCTCGTGCGGATCGTCGGGGAGCGGCCCGTCGTGCGTGCCCCGGTGGCGGGCCCGAGCCGCCTCACGCCGGACGTCGTCGAGGTCCATGCCCAGCACGCCCGCCAGCTCGCGCAGGTACTGGTTGACCAGCGACTGGTCGCGGATCGATCCCACCAGTTCGGCGCCCTCGCGGGCCGCGGCAAGGCGTCCGTCGGCCCTGTCGAGGTCGTGGCTCTTCGCGATGTTGGCCATCACGAACCTGTAGAGCGGGATGCGCCGGGCCACCAGCTCCCGGACGGCCGCGTCACCCTGCTGAAGCCGCAGGTCGCACGGGTCCAGGCCGGTGGGTTCGACGGCGACGTAGGTCTGGGTGATGAAGTTCTGGTCCCCCTTGAACACCTTGAGCGCGGCGGCCTGGCCGGCCTTGTCGCCGTCGAAGGTGAAGATCACCTCACCGTGCAGCCCGTCGTGGGTGCCCATGAGACGCTGGAGGAGGCGGGCGTGATCGTCGCCGAACGCCGTGCCGCACGACGCGACAGCCGTCTCCACACCGGAGAGGTGGGCCGCCATCACGTCGGTGTAGCCCTCGACGATCACGGCCTGCGCCTTGCGGCCGATCTCTCGGCGCGCGAGGTCCAGCCCGTAGAGGACGTGCGACTTCTTGTACACCGGGGACTCGGGGGTGTTGATGTACTTGGCCGGCAGCCGGTCGTCGTCGTAGATCCTGCGGGCCCCGAAGCCCAGCACGGCCTGCGCCGAGTCCCGGATGGGCCACAGCACCCGTCCGACGAAGAAGTCCCGTCCGCCCTGGCGGGTGAGGCCGGCGGCCTGGAGCACCTCGTCGGAGAAGCCCGCCGCACGCAGCGTCTGCCTGAGCGCTCCCCCGTGCCGGGGCGCGTAGCCGATCCGGAAGCGCTCGGCCACCTCCCTGTCGAAACCCCTGCCGTGCAGGAACTGGCGGGCCTCGATGGCCTCCGCCGACTCGAGCTGGCGGGCGTAGAACTCCTGCGCGGCCTCGTTGGCCTCCAGTATCCGCCTGCGCTGGCCGGGGGCCTGGCCGGGTGTGCCGTCGTCCTCCACCCGCAGCACGAGGCCCGCGCGATCCGCCAACACCTGCACGGCCTCGGTGAAGGAGAGGTTCTGCTGCTTCTGCAGGAACGTGATGACATCCCCGCCCTCCCCGCAGCCGAAGCAGTAGTAGAACCCGCGGGAGGGGGTGACGGTGAACGACGGCGTCTTCTCGTCGTGGAACGGACACAGCCCCTTGAGGGAACCGCCGCCCGCGTTGCGGAGGGCGACGTAGCCGCCCACCACATCGTCGATCCGGCTGCGCTCACGGACGGCCGCGATGTCCTCGTCGTTGATCCGGCCCGCCACGGTGCCACTGTACCCGGGCCGCTCGGCAGGTGCGGAGTCAGGCGCCGCGGCCGATGCCCCGCGGGAGCTTCCGGGGGTCCCAGCCGAGCAGATGCCGGGCCTGCTCGAACGCGAAACGGTCTGTCATGCCGCCCACGTAGGTGACGACGCCGCGCAGCAGGTCGTCGCCGCGGTACTCGTGAGGCAGCGCGGCGGGCGTGGCCAGGTAGTACTCGACGAGATCCGTCAGCACGCGCACGACCGTGTGCGACTGGGCCACCGACTCGGGCCGGGTGTAGATGCGCTCGTAGTTGAACCGGCGCAACTCCCCGAGCGCCTCCGCCGTCGCCGGGTCCATGCCCACGACCCCCGTGGTCGAGGTCGTCGCGATGACGGCGGTGATGAACGTGGACAGCTGCCGGGTCCTGGTCACCCCCGCCACCTCCCGCACCACCGGCGGCAGGTCGGCGACGGCGACGATGCCGGCGGACACGGCGTCCTCCAGGTCGTGCGCGCAGTAGGCGATCCGGTCCGCCCAGGACACGATCTCCCCCTCGAGGGTGGCCGGGGCGGGCCGCGACCACGAGTGGTTGCGGATCCCGTCGAGGGTCTCGACCGTCAGGTTGAGGGGACGGAGCACCACGTCCGCGCCCCAGGGACCGTGGTCGTAGCCGCCCTCGATGAACTGGTCGAAGGCGTCCTCCGAGGCGTGGCCCCCCGGCCCGTGACCGCAGTCGTGGCCGAGCGCGATGGCGTCGACCAGGGTGACGTTGGCGCCGATGCCGCGCGCCATGGCCACGGCGGCCTGGGCCACCTCGACGGCGTGCGTCAGCCGGGTGCGCTGGTGGTCCGTGGGATAGACCACCACCTGCGTCTTGCCCGCGAGGCGGCGGAAGGCGGCCGAGTGCACGATCCGGTCCCGGTCCCGCTCGAAGCAGGTCCGGAACTCGTCCGGCTCCTCGGGCCGCTCCCGCTCCCCCGCACCGACCGCGTGGCTCGCCTCGGGGACCAGCGTCAGATGCTCCAGCGCCTCACGCTGCTCGCGCCGCCTCGGGTCCCGCGCCGAGGTGCGCGCCGACGACGTGGCGTGCGCGGTGATGACGCCCCGGCCGTGGCCCTGCATGGTGGAGGCCCAGAGCCTGGTGCGCGGAAGTGGAGTGTCCATCGCCTCCAACCGTAGCGACCTCAGCGCTCGGCGCGGGGCACCCACTCGGACAACTGGTTGCCCACGTACACCTGACGCGGCCGGTAGATGCGCTGCTTGGGGTTGTCCGAGACTTCCTTCCAGTGCGCGATCCACCCCGGGGTGCGCCCGATGGCGAACATCACGGTGAACATGTCGAGCGGGATGCCGATGGCGCGCAGGATGATGCCGGAGTAGAAGTCGACGTTGGGGTAGAGCCTGCGCGACGCGAAGTAGTCGTCGGCCAGCGCCGCCTGCTCCACCTGCCGGGCGATGTCGAGCAGCGGGTCCGTGATGTGCATCGCGTCGAGCAGCTTGTCGGCGGCCTCCTTGAGGATCTTCGCCCGGGGATCGAAGTTGCGGTACACGCGGTGACCGAAGCCCATGAGCTTGAAGCCGGAGGAGCGGTCCTTCACCCGGTTGACGTAGGACTGGGGGCTGGTCCCGGTGTCGCGGATGTACTCGAGCATCTCGATCACGCCCATGTTGGCGCCACCGTGCAGCGGGCCCCAGAGCGCGTTGACGCCTGCCGCGACCGAGGAGAACATGCTGGTCCCAGCGGAGGCCACCATGCGCACGGTCGAGGTGGAGCAGTTCTGCTCGTGATCGGCGTGCAGGACGAGGAACATGTTGAGCGCGTGCGCCACCTCGGGCGTCGCCTCGTAGTCCCGGTAGGGGACGGAGAACATCATGTGGAGGAAGTTCTCGGCGTAGTTGAGGTCGTAGCGGGGATAGGCGATCGGCTGCCCGATGTGGGACTTGTACGAGGCGGCCGCGATGGTGCGGGTCTTCGCGATCAGTCCGGCGGCGGCTGACTTGAAGCGCTGCGCGTCGGTGAACTGGATCTCCGGGACCTCGTGTGTCTGCAGCGCGTTGACCATCGCGGAGAGGATGGCCATCGGGTGCGCAGTGGCAGGGAATCCGTCGAAGTGCTTGCGCATGTCGCGGTGCAGCGCCGCGTTCTCGGTCAGCAGGTGCCGGAACTCGGCCCTCTGCTCCTCGTCCGGCAGTTCGCCGAAGATCAGCAGCTCAGCGGTCTCGATGAAGCTCGATCGCTCCGCCAGGTCCTCGATGGGGATGCCCCGGTAGCGCAGGATCCCCTTCTCGCCGTCGATGAACGTGATGGCCGACTTGCACGAGCCGGTGTTGCCGTAGCCGTCGTCGAGGGTGATCAGTCCTGTGCTGGAGCGCAGCGACGAGATGTCGATGGCCCGCTCGCCCTCACTCCCGGTGATGACGGGGAGTTCGTGGCTCACTCCGTCGATGATGATGGTCGCGGTCTCGCCCATGGAACCTCCTGGGGCCGGGGCCGGCCCAGGGGGGCCGGCGTTTGCCCCACAATAACGATGGGATCGGACCAGGCCCGGGTGGGGCCTACTTTCGGGTCTGCGCCCGCCCGAGGAACAGCAACGCCACGCCCATCACGGCGATGCCGAAGGCGCTGCTGCCGATCCGCTCCCAGTTGAGCGACTCCGCCCCTGTGGTCGTGGACTGGAAGTACGCGCTGACGAACAGCACCAGCACCGACAGCAGGGCGACGGCCCGGCCGATCTGGGCCCAGATCGGCAGCTTCTTCTTCGCGTCGCCCGTCGCGTCGTCCGTGGGGTCGCCCGTGGGTTCGGTCATCGTCATCCTCCGCTCACGCCGATCTCGGCGTCAGATAGGTCCAGCTCACACCCGGAGGTGTCGTCGTACCAACCGTACGGCAGCACCACCTTGCCGCGCGGCGACCCCTGGCGGCCCCGGGGAGTGCCCAGCTCCGCGGCGGGGAAGTCAGCGTCCTGCTCCAGCTGCGCCACCAGGTCCCGCAGCTCGTCCATCGTCGAGACCATGGCGAAACTCCGGCGCAGTTCCCCCACCGGATAGCCCTTGAAGTACCAGGCCATGTGCTTGCGCAGGTCGGTCAGCCCATGCCTCTCCCCGACGTAGCCGGTGAGCAGCTCGGCGTGGCGCAGCAGCATGCCCCCCACCTGCCCCAGCGTGGGCCGGTGCCGGAGCGCGTCGCCGGAGAAAGCGGCGGCCAGGTCCCCGAACAGCCAGGGCCGGCCGAGGCATCCGCGGCCCACGACCACGCCCGCGCAGCCGGTCTCGTCCATCATGCGCAGCGCGTCCTCCGCCTCCCAGATGTCGCCGTTTCCGAGGACCGGGATGTCGACGGCGGAGACCAGCTCGGCGATCCGCGTCCAGTCGGCCTCCCCCGAGTAGGCCTGCTGCACGGTGCGCCCGTGGAGCGCGATGGCGGCGGCGCCCTCCTCCTGGGCGATGCGCCCGGCGTCGAGGAACGTCTCGTGCGCGGCGTCGATGCCGATCCGGGTCTTGATGGTGACGGGCACGCCGAACTCGTCGGCGGCCCGGACCGTCTCCCGGACGATGGCGCGCAGGCGGTCCCGCTTGTAGGGCAGGACGCCGCCGCCGCCCTTGCGCGTCACCTTGGGCACGGGGCAGCCGAAGTTGAGATCGATGTGGCCCACGGCGAAGTCCCGGGCGAGGATTCTCGCGGCGTCAGCCATCACGTCAGGGTCGACGCCGTACAGCTGCACCGAGCGCGTGGTCTCGCCCGGGTCGAACTGGAGCATGGCCCGGGTCTTGGGATCCCCCACCACCAGACCGCGGGAGGTGATCATCTCGCAGACGTACAGCCCGGCCCCCTGTTCGCGGCACAGCTGCCGGTAGGCGGCGTTGGTGACCCCGGCCATCGGCGCGAGGACCACGGGAAGGTCCACGACGACGGCGTCGCGGCGGCTGGGCGCGTGCAGGCGCAGCGGCTGGATGACGGGCAACGGATCTCCTGGGATGTGGGCGGCGACCCCCCAGCCTACGTCAGACGGGCGAGGTGAACCTCTGCCGGATGGCCGCCACGGCCGCTCCGCGCGCGTAGTCGTGGAAGTCGAGGGGGGCCAGGACAAGCTCCGGGAAGAGGAGGTCCTCCCGCCAGTCGTGGGTCAGGACCTCTCGCACGACGTCCAGTGAGCCCCGCAGGACGTGGATCCCCTCGCCGGTGATGAGGATCGACTCGGGTGCGAACGCGATGGCCGCCCCGCGCACCAGCCAGCCTATGGCGCGCTGCGCGTCGTCGATGGCGGGTTCGGCCTCGGCCGTGCAGAGCGCCTCCTCGAACGTCAGCGGCCGTCCGGCGAGCTCGCTGGCCGCATCTGCCACGGCGTCGAAGGACAGCACGTCGCCGAAGACGCGCCCGTCGGGCAGCCAGAGCCGGCCGAGGATGGCGGCCGCCCCCTGCCGGCCGAGGAGGAGCTGGTCGTCGACCACGGCTCCGCATCCCACGCCCATGCCGAAGGTGACGACGGCGAAGTGCGTCAGCCCGCGACCGGCACCGAACCAGTGCTGGTACAGCGTCAGACCGTCGATGTCGTTCGTCGCGGCGCAGTCGACGCCGGTGAGCTCCGTCACGCGCCTGGAGAGGTTGCCGCCCCCGGGCCACCGGAGCATCCGGGTGGCGTGCAGGACACCGTCCGGCTCCACGGAGGCCGGCAGGCAGACCCCGACCGCCGCGAGCCCCGGGGCGTCGCGCACCACCTCGGCGAGCCCCTGAGCCGTGGATTCGAGCGTGGTGGTGTCCAGGTCGAGCTCCGACGACTGATGCACCTCCCCGGCCAGGCCTGTGCGCACCACCCACGCGTGTCCTGGCACGACCTTCACCCCGAGGAAGCTGGCCGACTCATCCACGACGCGCAGCGGCAGCGGGGGCCGACCGATCTCGAGGACCGACGGCGGGCCCTGCTCGAGGACTCCGCTTCCGAGCAACGGCTTGGTGATCCGGGTCAGTGACCCCGACGAGAGCCCCAGCAGCCTCGCTACATCGGCCCTCGAGATCGGCCCGTGACGCAGCACCGCGAGCGCGACGCTCCGCGTGGTGGCGTCCACGGGCCAGTGGGTCATGTCACAGCCGCTCCAGCTCGAAGATCACTGCGGTGTCCGGCTGCATCTGGGGGGCCCTGATGCCGGCGTGCATCAGCACGTGCCCGGGGAGCACCAGCGGGCTCCCCGCGGCCTCCCATGGCACGATGTGGATGGCCGGGACGAGCTGGCGGTCGATGACGGTGACGCGATAGGTGGCGTCGGGATCCAGGCCGGGGAAGGGCAGCATCCCCAGTGAGACCACAGGGCTGGCCGACAGCACCGACAGCGAGAAGATGGCCTTGCTCTCAGTCACCACGCCCTTGAAGTAGCAGTCCGGCTCGCGCATGTCCACGCGCACCTGACGCCCTGCCAACAGGACCCCGCGGTTGGCCTTGTACCAGTCGATCCACCACCGCAGCTGCCCGAGCTCCTCATCCGTGGCCTGCGCCAGGTCCCACTCGATGCCGAGATGCCCGAACACCGCCGTGGCGGCCCGGAAGTCGATGTCGTGCCAGCGCGCGGTGCTGTGGGAGCGGCCGGACGCGATGTGGCTGCCCTGGAACTCCGGGGGCAGCAGCTGGCTGGTCCAGGTCAGGAGCCGTTGACGCTCATGGGGGTCGATCACGTCCGAGACCCAGACGCGCTCGACCCGGCGCATCACCTCCAGGTCCACCCGCGCACCTCCGGAGCTGCACGATTCGAACTCGACATCGGGATGGTGGTGGCGCAGCGTGTCGAGGAGCCGGTAGTAGGCGATCGTATGGGCGTGCACGGCCGGCTCACCGGACGGCGCGGTGCCTGCGTCGATGAGATCGCGGTTGTGATCCCACTTGACGTAGTCGATGCGGTACTCGGTCAGGATGGCGTCCATCTGCGAGAACACGTGCCGCCAGGCGCCGTCGATGGACAGGTTGAGGACGTGCTGCTGGCGGGCCTCGACGGGCAGGCGGCCGGAGGGCTGCATGATCCACTCCGGGTGCGCCCGGGCCAGGTCCGAGTCGAGGTTGACCATCTCGGGCTCGAACCACAGGCCGAACTCCATCCCGAGGTTCTTCACCCGGTCGACGAGCGGGTGAAGGCCCTCGGGCCACACGTCTGGCGAGACCACCCAGTCACCCAGGCCGGCGCGATCATCGCGGCGGGCCCCGAACCAGCCGTCGTCGAGCACGTAGCGCTCCACGCCGAGGGCGGCCGCCCGCTCGGCGAGGTCGATGAGCCGATCGGCGTCGTGGTCGAAGTAGACGGCCTCCCAGACGTTCAGCGTGACGGGCCGCTCGGGGGACGGCGCGTGGGGCAGGGACCGCAGCCAACCGTGGAAGCGGTCCGCCTGCTCGTCGAGCCCGTCGGCGTAGTTGAAGAACAGCCACGGGGTCCGGTAGCTCTGGCCGGCGCCGAGGATCCCCTCGCCCGGCAGGAGCAGCTCGCCCCCGGCGAGGACCTGATGCCCGATGAAGTCGCGCTCCGCGACGTGGAGGTGGTTGCCGCTCCATGCGGTATGGACCGACCACACCTCCCCCGAGCGGAAGCCGAGTCCGGGAGCCGAGGCGTGGAGGACGTAGGCCGCGTCGGCCCCGGTCCGCCCGTGCCGTCCCTCGCGCCGGTGCTGGCCGACGGTGAACTCACGCCGCTGCGGGAACCGTTCCACTCCCCAGCGACCGGCGAAGTCGAACAGCTCCGATGCCCTGCTCGGCACGGGCAGCGCGAGGGTGAGCTCGTCGACGGAGAACGGCGCCTCGTCGAGGTTCGTCAGCTCGCCGCGCAACCGCACCAGGCCCTCCGAGGTGAGCTCGAGCGTGATCCTCAGGTCGAGCCGCGACGTGGCCGAGTGCGCCTGGAACTCGACGGTGCACGGCCCGAGGTTGGCCAACGGCTCCGCGGGGCGTCCGTCGACCAGGACGCCGGTGACCGCCCAGTCCGGAGTCCAGTCCCGGCCGGCACGGGAGCCGACCAGGCCGGGGCGTCCGGCCCAGGCGTGGCGTCCCTCCAGCAGGATGCCGAAGCGGGGCGGCAGATCGGGGTTGTTCGGCCCCACCTGGACGACGTTGGCGAGAGCGAGGGCGTCGAACTGGTCGGCCGTGAGCGCTTGGAGCTCGTGGCCCCAGTGCAGCACCTCGGGCAGGCGGGACGCCGCCACCGACACGGCGATCGAGACCCCGGCGGCGGTGAGGAGAAGGCGGGTGTTCATGTGGGACCCCCTGGGTTCAGTAGGTGCCGCGAGGAAGGTTCTCGCCGACCTCGTCGGCGGGGAGATAGGCGCTCGGCTCGTCGACGGCGCGGGACAGCAGGGGCGTGAGGATCATCTTGGCCTCGTAGCCGTTGAAGGAGCGCCGGTACTCCCCCACACTGGCCCACCGCCCGACGAGGGCGAAGAGCCCGGGGTCGTCGAGGTTGCGCACGAGCTCGATCCCCAGGCATCCGGGGCGCGCGGACCACCATCGGACAACGGCCATCGCCTCGTCGACGAAGTGGGGACCGGGGGCGGAGAAACGTGTGATGACCAGCACGGGAGTGAAGGCTACCCCGGGCCGGGGAACGCTGTTCCACCGGCCCGGGGAGCGGCTCAGCCCTTGACCGCGCCCGAGGTGAGGCCCCGGACGAAGTACCGCTGCAGTGCGAAGAACACCACGAGCGGGAGGATCATCGAGATGAAGGCACCGGCGGTGAGGAGGTGCCAGTTCTCGCCGCGGGTGCCCAGAACGCCGGCCAGCGCGATGGTGAGCACCGCGTTCTCGCCCTGGCCGAGGAAGATCAGGGCCACGAGCAGGTCGTTCCAGACCCAGAGGAACTGGAAGATCGCGAACGAGGCCAGCGCCGGCATCGACATGGGTATGATGAGGCGCCAGAACGTCTGCCAGTGCGACGCGCCGTCGATTTCCGCCGACTCCACGACGGACTTCGGCAGGGACGCCATGTAGTTGCGCAGGATGTAGACCGCCAGCGGCATGCCGAAGCCGGTGTGCGCCAGCCAGACGGTGGCGAACTGGCCGTTGATGCCGAGCTGCTGGAAGATGATGGACAGCGGCACGAACGAGACCGAGTTGGGCACCACGAGGAGGCCGACGATGACGATGAACAGCACGTCACGTCCCTTGAACTCCATGAAGGTGAACACGTACGCGGCGAATGCGGCGATGAGGATGGGGATGATCGTCGCCGGGATCGCCACCGTCATCGAGTTGATGAACGCCTCGCCGAAGGGGGTGGCGCCCGTGGTCATGACCTCGCCGTAGTTCTCGATCGTGATCTGGGTGGGGTTGGCGAACACGTTCCACCAGCCGTTGGAGTTGGCCTCGGAGCGCGGCCGGAGCGAGGTGATGAAGAGGCCGATGGTGGGGATGAGCCACAGGAGGCACATGATCACGACGACCGACTCGATCAGCCACAGGAACTTTCCCGATCCGACCGAGCGAGCCGATTCCTCGCCGCGCTTGACCTTGACCTTCTTGGGGGAAACGACGACGCTCATGAGTTCGCCTCCTGGAGCCGGAACTGCCGGACCTGGTACACCAGGACCGGGATGATGGCGATGATGAGGATCACGACGATGGCCGACGCTGTGCCGGGATCACCGTTGCGGAACAGCGCCGCGTAGAACGCGTTGCCCAACACGTTGGTGTTGTAGTTGCCGTTGGTCATCGCATAGACGATGTCGAAGATCTTCATCACGCCGATGAGCACGGTGATGAACACCGTGATCACGGTCGGCCACGCCTGCGGGAGGATGATCCGCCAGAAGATGGCGCCCTCCGAGGCGCCGTCGATCCGCCCGGCCTCGATGGTGTCCTCCGGTACGCCCTTGAGGGCGGCCGACAGAAGGACCATCGCGAAGCCCACCTGGGTCCAGATGTAGACCACCATGAGCAGGAAGGTGTTGAACCTGACTGCGTCGATCTGCAGCCACGTCTGGGGCGAGCCACCCAGCGCGACGACGATCGCGTTGAGCAGACCCACCTGCGAGGAGCCCTCAGGACGCCAGGCGTAGACCAGGTTCCAGATCGTGGAGGCGCCCACCATGGAGATGGCCATCGGCAGGAAGATGATGGACTTGGCCGTCTTCTCCGCCATCGGCTTGAGCTTGTCCACCAGCACGGCGACCAGCAGGCCGAAGGCCACGATGGCGGCCGGAGCCACGATGATCCAGAGCACGTTGTTGATCAGCGTGTTGATGAATCGGGGATCGGCGAACAGACGGGTGTAGTTGTCGAGGCCGACGAACTCCAGCAGCCGGCCGTTGCGGCCGCGCCGGAAGCTGGCCGTGACTGTCTCGACGGCGGGATAGAGGAGGAAGATGCCGATCGCGGCGTAGGCCGGCAACAGCAGCGCGTAGGGCTTCAGGCGGAGTTCCCACTTCTTCGGGAGGAGCTCACATGCCTTGTTCAACAGCCAGAACAGCGCCACCGCACCCAGCACACCCACCACGACCGCGCCGAGCGCGAGGCCGAGTTTTTCAAACATGGGGTTGCTCCTGAGTGGTGAGGTCGGCGGTGGTCCGAGCGTTCTCGGGCCACCGCCGACACGGATTGGAGGGGGCGCCGACTAGCTCGCGGGCCAACTGGCGTCGATGGCCTGCAGGGTGGCGTCGAGGTCGGTGCGGCCGCTGGTGTAATCCACCATGCCGGTCCAGAAGCTGCCGGAGCCGACGGCACCGGGCATCTGGTCGGAGCCGTCGAAGCGGAACACGGACGACTCGGCCACCGAGGCGGCCACGTCCTTGAGCACCTGGTTGGGGTACTTCTCGGCGTCGAAGGTCTTGAGCGGGGACAGCCATGCCCCCGTGCCGACCTGGGCGTCGCCGAACTCCGGATCGGTGGTCATGAAGGCCAGGGTCTTCTTGACGTTGGCGTCGTTCTTGGTGAACGCGGCCGCGAGGTCGCCTCCGCCGAGCACCGGGCTCTCACCCTTGACGCTGGGGGTCACGAACATGCCCACGACGGTGTCGAGCTGGGCGAAGATCTCGTCCGGGAAGAAGCCCTGCTGCGTGATGAAGTTGCCCTGCTTGCCGAGGTAGCACTTCGGCTCCGGGTCGAACATCGGGTTCAGCGCCGTGGCGAAGGCGTTGGACGACGAGTTCTGGATCCCGCCGTACACGTTGCCCTCGGTCATGAGGACCTCGTCGTAGATGGCGTATGCCTCGCGGATCTCGGGGCTGTCGAACTTGATCTCGCCGCTGACCCACTTGTCGTAGACGTCGGTGCCGCCGGTCTGCAGGACGTAGTCCTCGATCCAGTCGGTGGCCGGCCAGCCGGTGGCTGAGCCGGACTCCATGCCGTAGCACAGAGGCGCCACGCCGTCGGCCTTGATCTGGTCGAGCAGCGCCAGCAGCTCATCGTGGGTCTTGGGCACGGTGTACCCGGCCTCCTCGAAGGCCGGCTTGTTGTACCAGTAGAACGACTTGCCGTTCATGGCCATCGGGGCCCCGTACACCACGTCGTCGACGGTGGCCGCGTCGAGGAAGCCCGGGATGATGTCCTCCTGCAGCTGGTCCAGGTCCACCTGGGTGCTGAGCTCGGCGAGTTCACCCTCCTCGGCGAGCGCCTTGAGGATGCCGGGCTGGGGGAAGATCGCGATGTCCGGAGCGTTGCCGGACTGGACCTTCGAGTTGATCTGGACCTCGAACTCGTTGGACTGGATCCAGTCGAAGGAGATGCCGTTGGCCTCTCCCCAAGCGTCCATGTCCGACTGGAAGGCCGTCGACTGGTCGCCCGAGAAGGCGTACATGATCTGGATGGTCTCCTTGGCGGTCTCCTCACCCGCATCCTCTGAGGCGTCTGGGGTGGATCCGCCGCCGAGACACCCGGTGGCCAGCAGGCTCACGGCCGCGAGGCCGGAGACCAAGGAAAACGTCTTGCGCATAACAGATCGCTCCTTTGCGTGTGGAGTTGTCTCTCCGCCCGACGATCGCTGTCGGGCGCGCTCCTTTCCTGATCCTGCCACCGCGGCCCGCTCCGCCGCCTTACTTTCGTCGGGGAGTTATCAAACCGTGACTTTGCCTGCCGAGTTGACCCACATGCCCCTGCAATTGATAATGGTTCTCATGACTGTTCCGCTCCGTCTCCTCGCCCTCGGCGCCGCCGCGACCCTCGGGCTGGCCGCCTGCTCCGCCCCGGCGCCCACAGATGGGCAGGCCGCGCCGCACGTCGTGGCGGCGTTCTACCCCCTGGAGTGGGCGGCTGCTTCCGTGCTCGGCGAACACGGGTCGGTCAGCACGCTCACCACCCCAGGGGCCGAGGCCCACGACCTCGAGCTCACGCCGCAGCAGATCGCCTCTCTTGCCGGCGCCGACCTCGTGGTCTACCTCGAGGGCTTCCAGCCGGCCGTCGACGACGCGATCGAGCAGTCGGGGGCCCAGAACGTCCTCAACGTCGCGGACGTGGTCGATCTGCTTCCGGTGGCCGACGAGCACGCCCACGACGGTGAGGCCGAGGAGCATTCGGCCGATGACGGGCACGATCACGGTGACCTCGACCCCCACTTCTGGCAGGACCCCACCCTCATGTCGGCCCTGGTGCAGGAGCTGAGCTCCCGGCTGACCGCCATCGACCCCGACAACGAGGCCGACTACGCCGGGCACGCCGCCGACACCGGGACGCTCCTCGCGGACCTTGATGCCGAACTCGCCTCCGGGCTCCAGGAGTGCGAGCGGCGCGAGTTCATCACCACCCACGCCGCCTTCCACTACCTGGCCAGCCGCTACGACCTGACCGAGATCGGCATCTCCGGCGTCAACCCCGACGCCGACCCCTCACCCGCCCGGATCGCGGAGATCCACGAGGAGGCCGAGGCCCACGGCATCACCACGATCTTCTTCGAGACCCTCACCTCCGACGCCGTCGCGACATCCATCGCGGGCGACCTCGGCCTGAAGACCGCCGTGCTCGATCCCCTCGAGGGGGTCACCGACCAGTCCCCCGGCACGGACTACCCTTCCATCATGCGCGCCAACCTCTCCGCCCTCTCCTCCGCCAATGGCTGCTCCTGACCCGCTCAGCGCCCGGGGGCTCTACGTCTCCCTGGGCGGGCTGCCCATCCTGCGCGACGTGTCACTGTCTGTGTCGGCCGGCGAGGCGGTGGCGCTGCTGGGCGGCAACGGGTCCGGCAAGTCGACGCTGATCCGCACGCTGCTGGGGCTGGTGCCCCACCAGGAGGGCACCGTCGAGTTGTTCGGGGAGCCGTTGGAGGAGTTCCGTGACTGGCACCGGATCGGCTACGTTCCGCAGCATTCGGCGGTCGCCGTGGCCAACGCCACCGTGCGCGAGATCATCTCCTCCGGGCGCCTCGCGCACCGCAGGCCGTTCGAATGGCTGCGCAAGGCGGACCACGCCGCGATCGACCACGCCCTCGACCTCGTGGGCCTCTCCGACCGGGCAGGGTGGCCCTACTCCTCCCTGTCGGGCGGCCAGAAGCAGCGCACGCTGATCGCCCGGGCGCTGGCCTCGCAGCCGGACCTGCTCGTCATGGACGAGCCCCTCGCGGGGGTGGACCTCCACAGCCAGGCCGGGCTGGCGGACCTACTGGCCCGGCTGGGCGATGAGGGTCTGGCCCTGCTGGTGGTGCTGCACGAACTGGGGCCGATGGAGGCCGTCCTGCACCGCGCGGTGACGCTGTGTGACGGCCGCACCGTCGACATCGAGGCATCCGGCGGGCACGAGTGCGGGCCAGACGAGGAACTCGTCTCTGTCGTCGGCCTGACCGATCCGATCTCCGGAACCCTCCGATGATCGACGCACTCAGCCTGCCCTTCATGCAGCGCGCACTCCTCGCAGCCCTCCTGAGCGGGCTGGTGGCGCCCGCCATCGGGACCTTCATCGTGCAGCGGCGGATGAGCCTCCTCGGCGACGGCCTGGGGCACGTCGCCATCATGGGCGTCGGGCTCGCCCTGATGACCGGGTGGGCACCCCTTCCCGTCGCGGTGGTCACCGCGACGGCCGGCGCGGTCCTGGTCGAGCTGCTCAGGCAGCACGGCAAGGCGTCTGGAGATCTGGGGCTTGCGATCCTCTTCTACGGGGGCCTCGCCTCGGGCGTCCTCATGGCCGGGGTCGCGGGACAGGGCGCGGGCGGCCTCTCCGCCTATCTCTTCGGTTCCCTGACCTCGGTCAGCGAGTCCGACGTGTGGATCATCGGGGTGCTGGCGGTCGTCATCCTCGTGGTCACCGTCGGCCTGGCGCCGCGGCTCTTCGCGGTCTCGGTCGACGAGGAATACTCACGCGTCCTCGGCATCAAGGTCCGCGTGCTCAACCTGCTCGTGGTGGTGCTGGCCGCGATCACGGTCACCGTCTCGATGCGGACGGTCGGGCTGCTGCTCATCAGCGCCCTGATGGTCATCCCTGTGGCGACGGCCCAACAGTCGTTCGTGGGCTTCACCTCATCGTTCTTCGGGGCGATGGGGCTGGGCGCGGTGGCCGCCGTCGGCGGCACGGTCGGGTCCTTCTACCTGGACACCGCGACGGGCGCCACCATCGTGGTCACCGCCATCGGGCTGCTCGCTCTGTCCTGGGTGTTCGGCCGATGGCTCCGCCGTTCGGCGCGCTTCATCCCCTACGTGGAGGACCACGGTCACCACGACTACCGCGCCGCCGAGACGCACGACGACAGCTTCGCCCACACCGCAGGCGTGAAGGTGATCCAGCACGGCGACCACCTCGACTACGTCCACGACGGCCACCGGCACGCCCGGCATGGAGACCACTATGACGAGCACTAGGCCGGCCACCCGGCACACGTGGCAGCGCGCCGCCATCAGGGACCTGCTCGAGGGCGGCGAGGAGTTCCGCACCGCCCAGCAGCTGCACGACCAGCTCCGCGAGGTCGGCGCCAAGGTGGGTCTGGCCACCGTCTACCGCGCGCTGCAGGCCATGGCGGAGGCGGGCGAGGTGGACCTCCTGCGCAGCTCCGACGGAGAGGCCTCGTACCGACGCTGCTCGTCCGGCCACCACCACCACCTCGTGTGCCGCTCCTGCGGGTACTCCATCGAGATCGCCGCCCGCGAGGTGGAGGAGTGGGCCGCGGGCGTGGCGCACGCCAACGGCTTCACCGAGGTGGTGCACGAGGTGGAGGTCTTCGGCCTCTGCAGCGCCTGCTCCGCCGCCTGACGAACCACTGACCACCCGGCTCCCGCCGCAGTGATCAGTGGTTGTCTAGCGCTCGAAGTACGGCAGCGACCGCAACGCCTGGTCCATGTGCCAGGTGGCGTAGGCCACCACCATGCCGTCGACCCGCTTCGCCGTGGCCAGGTCCGTGGCCAGGGCCCCGGCCCAGTCGCCGCTCAGCAGCGAACCCAGGTGCGCCCGGGAGGCGTCGTCGAGCTGGCCGGAGCCCGAGGTGCGGCAACGGGTGCACACCGCCCCGCCTCCCATCGGGGAGAACCAGGGGACCTCCGCGTTGCCGCAGCCCGCGCAGGCGGCCGTCGCGACGGCGTAGCCGGCCACCGCGAGGGCACGCAGGAGGTAGGAGTCCACCACCAGAGGCGCCGGGCGGTCGGCCGCCTCAAGCGCCCGCAATGCCCCCAGCAGGAGCCGGTACTGCTGCAAAGCCGGGCTGTGCTCCTCGGCGACCAGCCGGTCCGCGGTCTCCACCAGCACCTCGGCGGCCGTGAACCGCGAGTAGTCCCCAGCGAGCCTGCTCACGTGGAGGGCCTCCACCTGGGTGACCACCTCCAGCGACCCCCGGCCCTCCGCGAACTGGATGTCGACGTGGTGGAACGGCTCAAGGCGGCCACCGAACTTGCTGGAGGTCTTGCGCACCCCCTTCGCGACGGCCCGCACCTTGCCGTGGGACCGGGTCAGCAGCGTGATGATGCGGTCCGCCTCGCCCAGCTGATGCGTCCGGAGCACCACTGCTTGGTCGCGGTAGGTCGGCACGCACCGAGTCTAGGCGGCTAGGCTCGGGACGTGCCCACACCCCGCCGCCTCCCCACCCCCCACCCCAGCGGCGCGACCGCCCCCCGGATCCCGAAGGCGGCGCTCCCGCGCCACGTGGCCATCGTGATGGACGGCAACGGCAGGTGGGCGAAGCAGCGGGGGCTCAAGCGCACAGAGGGCCATGCGCGCGGCGAGGCGTCACTGCTGGACGTGATCCATGGCGCAGTCGAGCTCGGCATCCCCTACCTCTCGGCCTACGCGTTCTCCACCGAGAACTGGAAGCGGTCCCCCGACGAGGTGCGGTGGCTGATGGGCTTCAACCGCGACGTCATCCACCGTCGCCGCGACGAGCTCAACGACCTCGGCGTCCGGATCCGGTGGGCGGGCCGCCGTCCCCGCCTCTGGGGATCGGTGATCAAGGAGCTCGAGGTGGCCGAGGAGATGAGCCGGTCCAACGACACGCTCACCCTGCAGTTCTGCGTCAACTACGGCGGCCGCGCCGAGATCGTCGACGCCGCCCGCGAGATCGCCCGGCTGGCCAAGGCGGGCAGACTGGATCCGGACCGGTTGACGGAGGACCGGTTCGCCCGGTTCCTCGACGAGCCCGACATCCCCGACGTGGACCTGTTCCTGCGCTCCTCAGGCGAGCAGCGCACCTCGAACTTCCTGCTCTGGCAGTCCGCCTACGCCGAGTTCATCTTCCTCGACAGGCTGTGGCCGGAGTTCGACCGTCGCGACCTGTGGGCAGCCGTCGAGCAGTATTCCACCAGGGAACGGCGGTTCGGCTCCGCGTGAGCCTCCGCGTCACAGGTCCGGCGGAAGCTCCTTGGGGACCGGACGCAGCAGCCGCTGCCTGATCTCGATCATCGCCCGGGCATGGGCGTCGAGTGCCACGTCGCCAGGAAGGGCCGGCTCCCACGGCGGCACCGGACGCTTGCGGCCCAGCTCGTCGACCCCGCAGTAGACGATGGTGCAGTGCGTGGTCTCCCGGAGGTCGCGGGTCCGCGGGTCGCCGGAGCGCACGTGCACCGAGACGTGCATGCTCGTGGTGCCGGTGTGGAGCAGGCGCGCGCTGACCTCCACCAGGTCGCCGATGAACATCGGCCGGTAGAACCGCACCCCGCCGGCGAAGACCGAGGCGACGGGTCCCGCGTGCCAGCGTTCGGCCACCACCTGGGCGGCCTGGTCGATCCAGTTCATGACGTAGCCGCCGTGCACCTTGCCGCCCCAGTTGACGTCCGTGGGCGCCGCGAGGAACCGCAGCGTCTCGCGGCAGGACTGCGTCTCGAGGTCGTAGTCCTGGCGCTGCATCTCCTCCTCGATGGCGCGGCGCGCGACGTTGATCTCGACGGCCCTGTCATGTTGGCCACGCTCCCAGTCCTCGCGCGGCTCGAACGGGGGCACCTCCACCGGGCGCCCGTCCTCCATCGCCACGAACTGGAGCACGCACTGGGTGTTGAGCACCCTGACCGACGACCGCGGGTCCCCGCTGCTCACGGTGCACACCACCTGCAGAGACGTCCGCCCCGTCAACACGACGCGCGCCTGCACGACGACGAGGTCCCCCACCTCGATGGGGCGGGTGAAGTGGATGTTGCCGACGTACCCGGTGACCGCGTAGGTGCCGGCCCACCCGACGGCGGCGGCGTACCCCGCCTTGTCGATCCACTCGAGCACCTTGCCGGCGCTCATCACCCCGCGGACGTTGGCGTCCATGGGCTCGGCGAGAAATCTCAGGGTCACGCCCCGCTGGGTTCCAGGCATCGGGTCTCCCTCCCGCGGGCATCGTATCCACAGCGGGCCGGCCGACGGGCGGTCAGTCCAGGCGCGCGAACCCGGCCGCGCGGACCACCGCGGAGCCCGCCGCGTCGCTGGCCGGCAGGTCGGCCTCCGCGCGGATCATCCAGTCGTGGTTGCCCGCGGGGTCGTGGATCACCTGCAGGACTGTCCAGCGGTCGCGGCCCTTCTCGATGCGGAACAGCCCGGGGCCACGGGCGTCGCCGTCGGTGAGCAGGTCGTCGTGCTCGTCCCAGTACCGTCCGAGCGCCTCGTCCCAGGCATCCGCGTCCATCAGGACCTCCAGGGGCGGATCGGCCATCGCCGAGGCCGCGGCCTCCATGGCGGCGAGGCCGTCGATGTCGTCCCTGGCCGCCAGCTCGACCCTCCTGAACATGGCGGTGCGGATCATCGCGGTGAAGGCGCGCTCGTTGCCGGTCACCGGCCTGGGCGGCGGCGGGGGCGCGCCCTGCGCGGCCGCCGCCACGGCGGCCGCGACCTTGTCCGGGTCCGTCAGCGCCTCCCACTCGTCGAGCAGCGACGAGTCCGTCTGCCGCACCGTCTCCCCCAGCCACTCGACCAGGTCGTCGAACTGCTCGCTGCGGTGCTCGTCGGGGACGGTGTGCCGCAGCGCCCGGTAGGCGTCGGACAGGTAGCGCAGCAGCCCGCCCTCGGTGCGCTGCAGCTTGTAGAAGGCGACGAACTGGGTGAAGTTCATCGCGCGCTCCCACATGTCTCGCACCACCGCTTTGGGGGCGAGCGCGGAGGCATCCACCCACGGATGGGACTGCGCATAGATCCCCATGGCGTGCTCGAGCAGCTCGTCGAGGGGCTTGGGCCAGGTGACCTCCTCGAGGCGCTCCATCCGCTCGTCGTACTCCACCCCATCGGCCTTCATCTGCGCGACGGCCTCCCCCCGTGCCACGAACTGCTGGGCCAGCAGGACCTGGAAGGGGTTCTCGAGGACCGCCTCGATGATGGACACGACGTCCAGGTGGTGGGTGGGCGAATCCGGATCCAGCAGGGCCAGCGAGGCCACCGCGAACGGTGCGAGCGGCTGGTTGAGGGCGAAGTCGTCGCGGACGCCGTCGGCCATCGCGCACCAGCGGCCGTCGGGGTCCGGCGCGGCGAGCTTCACCAGCACGCCCGAGTGCAGCAGCCCCCGGGTGAGCGCCAGCGCCCGCCTGGTGAGCGCGCGCTTGCGGTCCGGCGGCTCGTGCGACGAGCCGATCAGGGTGCGCATGGCCTCGGCGCCGCTGCCTGGCCGCTGCGCGATGTTGAGGACGGTGGCGTGGGTGACCTGCATCCGCGACACCAGCTGCTCGGGCTGCGCCACGACGATGCGCTCGTAGGTCTCCTCGTTCCAGCCGACGAAACCCTCTGGCGGCTTGCGGCGGACCACCTTGCGGCGGGCCTTGGGGTCGTCGCCGGCCTTGGCGAGGGCCTTCTCGTTCTCGATGACGTGTTCGGGTGCCTGCACGACGACGAAGCCGACCGTGTCGAACCCGGCCCGGCCCGCGCGGCCGGCGATCTGGTGGAACTCCCGCGACCGCAGGCGCCGGACTCTCGTGCCGTCGTACTTGGACAACCCTGTGAACAGCACCGTGCGGATGGGCACGTTGATCCCGACCCCAAGGGTGTCGGTGCCGCAGATCACCTTGAGCAGGCCGGTCTGGGCGAGCTGCTCGACGAGGCGCCGGTACTTGGGCAGCATCCCCGCGTGATGGACGCCGATGCCCCGGCGCACCAGGCCGGACAGGATCTTCCCGAAGCCGGGGCCGAAGCGGAACGCGCCGATCTCCTCGGCAAGCCGAGTGGCGTCGTGTTTCGTGATGAGGTTGAGCGACAGCAGCGACTGGGCACGTTCGAGCGCCTCGGCCTGGGTGAAGTGCACGATGTAGACGGGCGCCTTCTGCTCCTGGATGAGGTCCACCACCCGCTCCTGCAGCGGCGTCATCGACCACTCGAAGAGCAGCGGGACGGGTCGCTCGGCGTCGCTGATCAGGCTGGTGGGGCGCCCCGTGCGCCGGGTGAGGTCGTCGGCGAGCGCCGAGACGTCGCCCAGGGTCGCGCTCATCAGCAGGAACTGGGCCTGCGGCAGCTCCAGCAGCGGCACCTGCCAGGCCCAGCCCCGGTCCGGCTCGGAGTAGAAGTGGAACTCGTCGGCGATGACCAGGCCCACATCCGCCGAGCGGCCCTCCCGCAGCGCGATGTTGGCCAGCACCTCGGCCGTGCAGCAGATGATGGGCGCGTCCGCGTTGACGGAGGCGTCGCCGGTCACCATGCCGACGTTGTCCGCCCCGAAGACCTGGCACAGCGCGAAGAACTTCTCGCTGACCAGGGCCTTGATGGGGGCGGTGTAGAAGCTCACCCGATCCGTCGCCAACGCCGCGAAGTGCCCCGCCAGCGCCACCATCGACTTGCCCGACCCTGTCGGGGTGGACAGGATCAGGTTGTTCCCGGTGAACAGCTCGATGGCGGACTCGTCCTGGTGGGGGTAGAGCGAGACGCCCTCCCCCTCCGCCCAGTCCGTGAACCGGGCGTACAGGGAGTCGGGGTCAGTGGCGACGGGATCGGTGAGCTTCGGCATGCCCCTGGGGCGATCAGGCGGGGGCCATGACCCACGACGCCGCGCGGTTCAGGGCACTCAGGATGGCCTTCATCGAGGCGCTGGTGATGCTCGGGTCCACGCCCACGCCCCAGAGGACGGTCGCGTCGTCGCCCTCGCCCACCTCGCACTCGACGTAGGCCGCGGCCTTCGCGTCGCCCCCGGCCTCGAGCGCGTGCTCGGCGTAGTCCAGCACCCGCACGTGCGCCCCCGCCTGCACCAGGGCGTCGACGAAGGCCGAGACGGGACCGTTGCCCTCGCCGTCGACCTCCACACCCTTGCGGGTGGGTCCGTCGATGACGGCCTTGACGTGGAACTGCCCGTTGCTGGAGGTGGACCCGGCGGAGGTGAGGCGCCACGGCCCCTCGCCCAGGTACTCCCGCTCGAAGATGTCGAACATCTGTGCGGCGGTGACCTCCCCGCCGGTGCTGTCGGTGTGGGCCTGGACCACGCGGGAGAACTCGATCTGCAGCCTGCGGGGCAGGTCCATCTTGTACTCGTTCTTCATCAGGTACGCCATGCCGCCCTTGCCGGACTGCGAGTTGACGCGGATCACGGCCTCGTAGGTGCGGCCCACGTCGTGCGGGTCGATGGGCAGGTAGGGGGCCTCCCAGTCGATCTCGTCGACCAGCTTGCCCTGCCGCTGCGCCTCCGCCTCCAGGTACTCCAGGCCCTTCTTGATGGCGTCCTGATGCGAGCCGGAGAAGGCGGTGTAGACCAGGTCTCCCGCGTAGGGGTGCCGGGGGTGCACCGGCAGGCCGGTGCAGTACTCGACGGTGCGGCGCACGTGGTCGATGTCGGAGAAGTCCACCTGTGGGTCAACGCCCTGGGTGTACAGGTTGAGCGCCAGGGTGACCAGGTCCACGTTGCCGGTGCGCTCGCCGTGGCCGAACAGGCAGCCCTCGACGCGGTCCGCCCCTGCCATCTGGCCCAGCTCGGAGGCCGCGACGGCGGTGCCGCGGTCGTTGTGCGGATGCAGCGATACCGCCACGTGCTCCCGGTTGCGGACGTTGCGGATGAAGTACTCGATCTGGTCCGCGTAGGTGTTGGGGGTGGAGCGCTCGACGGTGGCCGGCAGGTTGAAGATGATCTCCCGGCCCTCGCCCGGCTGCCAGACGTCCGCGACGGCGTTGCACACCTCGACGGCGAAGTCCGTGGGGGTCTGAGTGAAGATCTCCGGCGAGTACTGGTAGCCGAACTCGACGTCGCGCAGGTGCTTGTCGGCGTACTTCATCACCAACTCGGTGCCGCGGGTGGCCAGCTGAACGCACTCCTGCTCGCTGATCCGGAAGACCACCTTGCGGAACAGCTCCGCCGTGGCGTTGTACATGTGGATGGTGCCGCGCCTGGCGCCGATCAGCGACTCGGCCGTGCGGCTGATCAGGTCCTCGCGAGCCTGAGTCAGCACGGAGATGGTGACATCCTCGGGGATCTTGTCGCCCTCGATCAGCTGGCGCACGAAGTCGAAGTCCGTCTGCGAGGCCGACGGGAAGCCCACCTCGATCTCCTTGTAGCCGATGTCGACCAGCAGCTCGAACATGCGCATCTTGCGCGACGGCGTCATCGGGTCGATCAGCGCCTGGTTGCCGTCACGCAGGTCCGTGGACAACCAGCGCGGGGCCTTCTCGATGCGCTTGGAGGGCCACGTGCGGTCCGGCACGTCGACGGGGATGAAGGGGGTGTAGCGGTGCACCGGCATCGGTGTGGGCTGCTGCACGGGGGTGGGCTGGGGGCGGGTGGTGAAGCTGTTCATCTGAGTGTCTCCTGGGCTGGGATGGTGCGCCAGACGCGTACAAGCACCGCAGCGAGGGGATCTGGCTCAGAGATTCTGGGCCCCGCTGCGGCAGCCAAGGAGGAGGGTATGCCGTGCCACGTTCGCCACTGTAGCACCCGTTCCGCGGCTGTCCACTACTTGACCGAGCCCGCGGTCAGCCCGCCGATCAGCCGCTTCTCGATGAAGCTGAACAGGACGACCACCGGCACGATGGCGATCATGGCCACCGTGAACAGGTACTGCCAGTCCTTGATGTAGAGGCCCAGGAAGCGGGGCATCGAGACCGTCAACGGTTGGAGGTTCGTCTGTTGGACAAGGATGAACGCGGCCGAGAACTCGTTCCACGTGTTGACGAACACGAAGACGATGGCGGTCACGATGCCCGGCCACACCAGGGGCAGGGAGATGCGGAACATCGTCTGCAACCGCCCCAGACCGTCGATCAGCGCCGCCTCGTCGATCTCCTTGGGCACCGAGGCGAAGAACGCCTGCATGATCCAGATGGCGAACGACAGGTTGAAGGCGGCGTTGATGAGGATCAACGCGGCCCACACCGCGTAGCCCTGCCATCCCTTGAACTGCTGGAAGAGGCCCACGGCGAGCACCGTCGGCTGCAGCATCTGGGTGCAGAGCACCAGAAGCAGGAAGACCATGCGGCCGGGGAACCGGAAGCGGGCCACGTAGTAGGCCGCGGGGGTGGCCACCAGCAGGACGAGCAGGGTGGCGCCCAACGAGATCACGGCGGTGGACAGCAGCGACGACGCCGGGTCCACCTCCGAGGCCCAGACCGTGAGGTAGTTGTCCCACCGGGGCGTGGCCGGGAAGTAGGCGGGAGGGATGTTGGTGATCTCGAGGCGGGTCTTGAGCGAGCTGATGAACATCAACGCGTAGGGGAACCCGAAGAACACGACGATGGCCAGGGAGCCCAGGGCGATCAGCCAGGGGCTCGGCGGGCGGTTGATGCCGCCGCGGACGGCGCGCGGGGACCTTGACGTTGCCATGGCTCAGGCCACCTCCTTCGTGGGCTGCACGATGATCAGGTAGATCGCGATGATGACGAGACAGAAGATGAAGTTCAGCACCGACAGCGCTGACGACACGCCCGGCCCGAGCGCCCGTTGATACTCGAACATCAGCGTGGTGGTGATGTGGCCGGTGTGGAAGCCCGGCGTCTCCTGGAGCAGCCGCAGGATCGGCAGGGAGTTGAAGACGTTGATGATGTTGATCAGCGCCGCCACCGCGATCGCCGGCCGCAGCAGCGGGAGGATGATGTGCCAGTACCGCTGTGGTCCGTTGGCGCCGTCCATGTGCGCCGCCTCGCGCACGTCCTCGGGCACCGCCTGGAGCCCGGCGAGGATCGTGTACGTGGTGAACGGCAGTGAGACGTAGATGGCCACGAACACCGCGACCCAGAAGGCGCTGGTGGGGTCCTTCGTCCACGCTCGGGCCGTCTCGATGATGCCCGTGTCGACCATGAGGCGGTTGAACAGCCCCACGTTCTCCTGCAACCCGTAGCGGAAGACCGTGGCCGTCATCACCACCGAGCAGGCCCACGGCAGGATGATGAACAGCCTCAGGGCCTTGCGGCCACGGAACTCGATGTTGAGGAACTGGGCCAGCAGCAGCGACAGCACGACGGTGAGGGCCACCACGACGACCACCCACACGACCGTGTTCAGCAGGATGCGCTCGACCGGCACCCCGGGGAAAGTCAGTGCCCCGGCCGGCCCGATGTAGTTGTCGAGGCCGACGGGCCCGTCGCTGCGCCTGATGCCGCGGTTGTTGTACTTGAAGAAGGAGGTGTAGATCATCAGGGCGGCGGGGAAGAGCACCACCCCCGCGATGAGGACGACCGTGGGGAGGAGCCACGGCAGCGACGTGAGCGCGGCCCGGCTTCCGGTGTTCCTCGACCGGCGGATGGGCGCCGTCGTGGGTGGGGCCGTCATGGTCACGTCTGTTCCTCCTCTGTGGGGCCATGGTGCGGGGTGGCACCGGCGACCGGTGCCACCCCGCGCGCGCTGGTCAGGCCTGCGCGTCGACCTGGGCCTGGATCTCGGCGAGAACCTCGGCCGGATCGCCGGAGCCGACCTTGTACGCCGAGCCCTGCAGTGCCGTCTGGAGAGCATCCCACGCGGGGTTGCCCACCGGCAGGAACTTGACGATGGACAGCGCCTCGAGGAACGCCGACCCGATCTCGTCGGATTCGGCCTGCCCCTTCTCGATCATGGACGTGGTCACCGGGAGCAGCCCGGTGCCCTTGTACCAGCCCTCGTACTGCTCGTCCGAGTACAGCAGGTCGAGGAAGGCGGCGGTGGCGGCCTTGCGGTCCGCGTCCCCGTTGTCGAACGCGACGATGAAGTCGGTCACGCCGAGTGCCACGCCGTCGCCCCCGTCCTTCGACGGGATGGGCGCGAGCGCCACGTTGACGCCCTTGGCCTGCGCGTCGGCGACGATCGCGGAGTGCGCCATCATCATGCCGAGCTTGCCCGCCTGGAACAGGTCCGCCACGTCCACCCGGTTGTCCTCAAGGTTGGCCTGGGTGTAGCCGGCCTCGAACATCTTCTTCATCTGCCCGAATGCCTCGGTCGCCTCGGGCGTGTCGGCCTTGAGCGCCTCGCCGTCGGCCCAGTCGCCGCCGGCTCCCCAGAGCCAGAGGGAGGACTCTACCTGCGCCTCCTCGCGACCCAGGGGCATGCCGTAGCCGCGGACGTCGCCGCCGAGGGCCACGAGCTTCGCGGAGGCCTCCTCCAGCTCCGCCCAGGTGGCGGGGGGCTCGGCGATGCCGGCCTGCTCGAACAGGTCGACGTTGTAGGCCATCATGCGTGCGGTGGCGATGTCCGGCGCCGCCCACTGGACGCCGTCGGTGCCCATGCCGTTGGCCAGCAGTGACGGCTCGATGGCCGCCAGGGTCTCGGACGAGAGGACCTCGTCGATCGGGTAGAGGATGCCGGCCTCGGCCGACGCGGCGAACGCGTTGTCGTTGAGGATGTCGGGGTAGTCGTTGGCCTGGATCCGGGCGGAGACCTTGTCGGAGAACCCGTCCCAGCCCTCGATCTGCAGCTCGACGGTCACGTCCGGGTAGGTCTCGTTGAACGTGGCGATGATCGCGTCCCAGTCGGACTTGGACGTGTCCGAGTACGAGGGCGCGAGGATCTTGATGGTGGTCTCGAGCGAACCGGGATCCACCGAGGTGGCGTCACCGGTCGCGGAGGGGGTGGTGTCGCCGCCGCAGGCGGCGAGGGCGAGGGCGCCGACGATGGCGACCGCGCTGATCTTGAGGACACGCTTGTTCACGTGCGCTTCCTTCCTGTCTTCAGATCAACCAGGAATGGTTGTTGTCCGCGATATTAGGAGCGCCTCACCCCTGGGCGCGCGAATCGCCCGCGCCGTAACCAAATAGTTATCGTTAACAGGTCAAATGCTCACAATGGGTGATCGTGGACGATCAGAATCCCAGGCGGTTGAGGTATTTCGCGTCGCGTTGCCATTCCTTCATCACCTTGACGTGCAGGTTGAGGTGCACGCGGGTGCCCAGGAGTCGGTTGATCTGTTCGCGCGCCTGGGCGCCGATCTCACGCAGGCGGGCGCCCTTGTGCCCGATGATGATGCCCTTCTGCGAGTCCCGTTCCACGACGATCGAGGCGAAGATGTCGGTGAGGGGCTTGTCCTCGGGGCGGTCCGGGCGCGGGAGGATCTCGTCGATGATGACGGCGATCGAGTGCGGCAGCTCGTCGCGCACTCCCTCGAGCGCGGCCTCCCTGATGAGCTCGGCGATCAGAGTCTCCTCAGGCTCGTCGGTGATCTCCCCGTCGGGGTAGTAGACCGGCCCCTCGGGGAGCAGGGAGACGAGGGAGTCCCGGACGAGATCGACGTGGTCGTCGGCCACCGCCGAGCAGGGGATCACCTCGGCCCACTCGAAGCCGAGCTCGGTGGCCACCTCGCCGATGTCCACCAGGTGCGACAGCTGCCGCTCCTTGCTCACCAGGTCCGTCTTGGTGGCCAGCGCCACCAGGATGGGCCGACGCGGCAGCTTGGCGATCTCGCCGAGGATGAACTTGTCACCGGGGCCGATGCGCTGGTCGCACGGCAGGCAGACGCCGACGATGTCGACCGATCCCCACGTCTCGAACACCAGGTCGTTGAGGCGCTGGCCCAGCAGCGTGCGGGGGCGGTGCAGCCCCGGCGTGTCGATGAGGATCAGCTGGCCGTCCTCGCGGGTGATGATCCCGCGCACGGCATGCCTGGTCGTTTGGGGCTTGCTGGAGGCGATCGCGATCTTCTGCCCCACGAGGGCGTTGGTCAGCGTCGACTTGCCGGCGTTGGGGCGCCCCACGAAGCAGGCGAATCCGGATCGGTGCACGGGCTCAGTCATCATCGTCGCCTTCCGGGGACTCGGTGGGGGTGAGGTCCGCCTCGGTGAGGCGGCGGGCGAGGACGGTGCCGATCTGGTGACGGCGGCCGACGGCGCGGTCGGCGATCAGCTCGATGTCGCCGACCACGGTGCGCGCGCCCGGGATGGGCACGACGTTGAGCTGCTTGGCCATGAGGCCTCCGACCGTCTCCACGTCGTCGTCGTCGAGGTCCACGCCGAAGAGGGCGCCGAGCTCGTCGACCGGCAGCCGGGAGGAGATGCGGTAGCGCCCCTCCCCCAGGTCCGCCACGGTGGGGGCGTCCTGGTCGTACTCGTCGACGATCTCGCCGACGATCTCCTCCAGGATGTCCTCGATGGTGGCCAGCCCCGCGGTGCCGCCGAACTCGTCGACGACCACCACCAGGTGGGAGTGGCTGAGCTGCATGTCGCGCAGGAGGTCGCTCACCGGCTTGGAGTCCGGGCAGAAGGTGGCGGGCCGCATGAGCTCGGCCACGCTCTCGTGCCGCTCGGCGTCGGGGAAGTCGTAGACCCGCTTGGACACGTCCTTGAGGTAGACCACGCCGAGGATGTCGTCGAGGTTGGTGCCCACCACGGGGATGCGGGAGAACCCGGAGCGCAGAGCGAGCGAGAGCAGTTGGCGCAGGGTCGTGTCCCGGGTCACGAACACCACATCGGTGCGCGGGACCATGACCTCCTTGACCAGGGTGTCTCCCAGCTCGAACACGGAGTGGATCATCTTCGACTCACCCGCCTCGATGAGCTCCTGCTTCTCCGCGATGTCGACCAGGTCGCGCAGCTCGGCCTCAGTGGCGAAGGGCCCGTCCGCGTAGCCCCGGCCGGGGGTCAGCGCGTTGCCCAGGAGGATCATCAGCTGTGCGACGGGCCCGAAGATGGTGGTGAGGCCCGAGACCAGCGGCGCGAACATCCGCATCGTCTGCTCGGGATTCTGCCGGCCGAGTGTGCGCGGCGCGACGCCCCACAGGATGAACGACACCGCCAGCATGACGCCGATGGTGACCAGCGCCCTCTGCCAGTCCATCTGGAACTGGGTGAACACGACGAGGCTGGCGATGACGATGGAGCTGGTCTCCAGCGCCATGCGGGTGAACATCACGGCGTTGATCGACGGGGCGGGGTCCTCTGCGATGAGCTTGATCCGCTGGGCCCCCCGCTGGCCCTGCTCCACGAGCCGCTCGGCGCGTGCCCTCGTGAAGACGCCCAGCGCCGTCTCGACGGCGGCGAGGACGGAGGCGGCGAGTGCGCACGCGAGCGCGATACTCAGTTCGATCCACTCGGACTGTGTCACTGGGGGTAGTCAACTCGCTCGGTCGGGGATGCTGTGTGCCGCCCGAGTCTATCGCAGCGGCGCTCGGGTGAGGATGCGCCAGGCGACGCCGACGCCGAGCACCGCCAGGCCGCCGACGATCGACTGCCACGGCAGCGTCGCCACCAGGAGCAGGCACAGCGCGGCGCCGAGGATCTGCCACGCCTTCGCGTAGCGCCGCTCGGCCGCACCCTGCGTGAAGGCGGCCACGTTGGCGACGAAGTAGTAGAGGAGGACGCCGAACGAGGAGAAGCCGATCGCGCCGCGGAGGTCCGCCATCAGGAGGATCGCCGTCAGCGCCACCGCCAGAGTCAGCTCGATCCGGTGCGGAACGAGCGTGCGTGGGTGGGTGTGGTCGAAGAACCGGGGCAGGTCGCCCTCCCTGGACATGGCCAGCCATGTCCGGCCGATCCCCGACAAGAGGCCGAGCAGCGCCCCGCCCACCGCCGCGGCCGCTCCGACGACCAGCACCACCCGCGCGACGGGGTGGTCCCCGACCAGCAGCCCCAAGGGCGCCGTCGACGCGGCCAGCGCCTCGGCGCCGACCAGGCCCAGGAGGCTGACGCCGACGACGGCGTAGAGCACCAGCACGACGACCAGGGCGGTGATGATCGCCCGGCCGATGGTGCGGCGGGGATCGCGCACCTCCTCGCCCATCGTGGCCACGCGGGCGTACCCGGCGAACGCGAAGAACAGCAGGCCCGCCGACTGCAGAACGCCGTACCAGCCGGGCGCGCCCTCAGGGAGGGTCAGGAGCTCGCCCACCGGCCCGCCGGCACCAGCCCAGCCGAACGCCAGGGCCACGGTGAGCGATAGCAGCGCAAGCGAGGCCAGGACCATGGCCGCCTTCGCCGTCCGGGTGACCCCGAGGAGGTTGACCCCCACCATCAGCCAGACCGCCGCGATCGCAACGGGCACGCGCCAGGGCTCCGGCGCGGTGTAGGCGGCCAGCGTCATGGCCATCGCGGCCACGGACGCGGTCTTGCCGATGACGAAGCTCCAGCCCGCCAGGAAGCCCGGCCATCCACCCAGCCGCTCCCGGCCATAGACGTACGTGCCCCCCGCCGACGGGTACTGGGCCGCGAGCTGCGCCGAGGACGTGGCGTTGCACCAGGCCACGAGGGCGGCCAGCAGCAGGCCGATCAGCAGGGCGCCCCCTGCCGCGGCGGCGGCCGGCGCCCACACCGCGAACACCCCGGCCCCGACCATGGACGCGACGCCGATGGCGATCGCGTCGGCCAGTCCGAGGCTGCGGCTCAGCTGCGACCGCGCGCCTGATCCCACGCCGCGATGATCCTGTCGTTGAGACCGAACATGACCGCCTTCTCCTCGGGTTCGGCGTGGTCGTGGCCGAGGAGGTGGAGCAGCCCGTGCACGAGCAGGTACTCGGCCTCACCGTCGACGCTGCGCCCGTTGTCCGGCGCCTGGCGGGCCGTCACCTGCGGGCACAGCACGATGTCGCCGAGCAGGCCCATGGGCGGCTCCTCGTCGTCCTCGGGGGCGCGGAGCTCGTCCATCGGGAAGCTCATCACGTCCGTGGGGCCGGGCAGGTCCATGAACCGCTCGTGGTAGTCCGCCATCGTGGGCTCGTCCACCAGCAGGATCGAGAGCTCGGCCTGCGGATGGATCCGCAGCTTGTCGAGTGCGAACCGCGCCAGCTCGACGAGGCCCAGCTCGTCGGCCTCGACGCCGGACTCGTTGTTGAGGTCGATCACTTCGCCCCCCTGCGCCGCTCGGACAGGCTCTCGAACTGGTCGTATGCGGCGACGATCCTGCCCACCAGACGGTGCCGCACCACGTCGCGGCTGGTCAGGGTGCAGAACTCGATGTCCTCGACACCGTCGAGGATGCTCATCACTCCCCGCAGCCCGCTCTTGACGCCGCCGGGAAGGTCCACCTGGGTGATGTCACCGGTGACCACCACCTTGGAGCCGAAGCCGAGGCGGGTGAGGAACATCTTCATCTGTTCCATCGAGGTGTTCTGCGCCTCGTCGAGGATGATGAACGCGTCGTTGAGGGTGCGGCCGCGCATGTAGGCCAGCGGCGCCACCTCAACGGTGCCGGAGGTGAGCAGCTTGGGCACGGAGTCCGCGTCGACCATGTCGTGGAGCGCGTCGTACAGGGGCCGCAGGTACGGGTCGATCTTGTCGTTGAGCGTGCCCGGCAGAAACCCGAGCCGCTCCCCCGCCTCGATCGCCGGCCGGGTCAGGATGATGCGGCTGACCTCCTTGGCCTGCAGCGCCTGGACGGCCTTCGCCATGGCGAGATAGGTCTTGCCCGTGCCGGCGGGGCCGATGCCGAACACGACGGTGTGCCGGTCGATGGCGTCGACGTAGCGCTTCTGGTTCAGCGTCTTGGGCCGCACTGTCCGTCCCCGCGAGGAGACGATGTTCTGGGTGAGGATCTCGGAGGCCGGCGCATGGGGATCGTCGGCCATCTGGATCACCCGCTCGACGGTCTCGCCGGTCAGCCCCTGGCCCGTGCGCAGGATGGTGACCAGCTCGGTGATGACCTCGGCGGCCTTGGCCACCTCGTTCGAGGGACCGGACAGCGTGATCTGCCCGCCCCGGACGTGCAGGTCCGCGTCGAGCTGGTCCTCCAGGATGCGGAGGAAGTCGTCTCGGGGTCCGAGCAGGTTGACCATGTCGATCGACGGCGGCACGGCCACGGTCCGGGTCGCGTGCTGCTGGTCCAACGAATGCGTGTTCAGGGTGCGTGTCCTTGTCTGGGTGCGGCCGGCGCACTCCGCCGGCGAGGACCCAGTCTAGGCCGGATCTCCAGCGGTCAGCGTTCGAGCAGCGAGAGGTCGTCGTCCTCGTCGGAGATGATGTGCATGGCCGCCTCCTCGGCGCTGGCGGCACCGCCGCCGTAGCCCACGTCCACGCCCAGGGTGTGCTCGATGCCGCCGCCCCCCTGGACCGCCATCAGGCGCCCCGCCCTGGCCGCGCCGACCTCACGTGGCTCGTGGGTGGGGTTCCAGTCCTCCACATCTGCGACCAGCTCGGGCTCCTCCTGCTTCATCCGCATCTCGAGGGTCTCCCCCTGCCTCATCTCCTCGGGCGTGTTGCCGAAGCCCTGGGCGGGCGACCACTTCTCGGGGGTGATGTACCCCTCGTCCAGGACGTCCTCGACTCCGCGGTCGATGAGCGAATCACCGGGCTGCAACTGATCGAGCTGCTCGGATTCGTCGGGCATGTAGTCGGCTGCCATGTCGTCCATGCATGAATCTTGCCACCGTGCGGCACGCCCCGGGGCGTAACGCGCAGGCTCCCGGTGAAGTGGTCAGCACCCAGTCGACGACCCGGGCCACCGGCCCGTGACGGCGTATAATGCGGCGGTGCAGCAGATCCAGGACGCCTCCAGCCCCGCCTCGGACGTCCGGTTCGCCGAACGGCCCAGAGGCGTCTACGACGTGGTCGTCGCCCTCTTCGTGGCGCTGCTGCTGATCAGCAACGTGTCCGCGGTGAAGCTGATCCAGTTCGGCCCGGAGTGGACGCCCTTCGGGATCCCCGTCCTGCCGATCATCACCGACGGGGGCGCGTTCCTCTTCCCACTGACCTACATCCTGGGCGATGTCCTGGCCGAGGTCTACGGCATGAAGGGCGCCCGACGAGCCATCCTGCTCGGCTTCGGCACCTCCATCCTCGCCTCGGTCACCTTCCTGCTCGTGGGCGCCGCGCCCGCGGCGGCGGACTGGCCCAACCAGGAGGCCTACGCCGCCGTCCTCGGGTTCGTCCCCCGCATCGTGCTGGCGAGTCTGCTCGGCTACCTGGCCGGCCAGTTCCTCAACGCCTGGGTCCTGGTCAGGCTCAAGAACCGGGCGCCCGAGGGCTCGCTCTGGAGCCGGCTGCTCGGGTCCACCGTGGTGGGCGAGGCCGCAGACACCACCATCTTCTGCGTGGTCGCGTTCGCCGGCATCATCTCGGGCGGCACGCTGCTCAACTACATCGTGGTGGGCTACCTGTACAAGGTCACCATCGAGGCGCTGTTCCTGCCGGTCACCTACCGGGTGATCGCGGCGGTCAAGCGGCGCGAGCCCAGCTACCCCCTGGCCGCGTAGAACCGCCCCAGGAACTCGTCGCGGAAGGCGGGGAAGTCCCCGGACTTCAACGCCTCGCGCATCCGGTCCACCAGCCGCACGGTGAACCGCTCGTTGTGGATGGTGGCCAGCGTGGCCGAGAGCATCTCCTTCCCCTTGAACAGGTGGTGGAGGTAGGCACGCGTGTAGTGGGTGCAGGTGTAGCAGTCGCAGCCGTCCTCGAGGGGCTCGAACGAGCGCCGGTGGCGGGCCGTGTTGACGTTGTAGCGGCCGTCGGCGGTGTAGATGGCGGCGTTGCGCGCCACCCGGGAGGGGTTGACGCAGTCGAAGGTGTCCGCGCCGCGCTCGACGGCGGCGAACAGGTCGTCGGGTTCCGAGATCCCCAGCAGATGCCGGGGCTTGTTCTCGGGCAGCTCGTCGACCATCCATCCGATGATGGTGCCCAGGTTCTCCTTCTCCAGGGCGCCGCCGAGGCCGAAGCCGTCGAACGACTGCCCGTCCACGTCGAGCTCGGCCAGGTCGCGGGCGGCCCGGCGGCGCAGGTCCTCATACTGCGCGCCCTGGATCACGCCGAAGAGCGCCTGGTAGGGCTTGCCCGCGCGTTCCTCGGTCAGCCGGCGGTGCTCCGCGAGGCAGCGGGCCGCCCACCGGTGGGTGCGCTCCACCGATCCCTCCTGGTAGCCGCGGGTGTTCATCAGCGTGGTGAGCTCGTCGAAGGCGAACATGACGTCTGCGCCGAGCTCGTGCTGGATCCGCATCGAGACCTCCGGCGTGAACCGGTGGCGGTTGCCGTCGAGATGCGACTTGAAGGTCACGCCGTCCTCGTCGACGTGGGCCATGCGCGTCTTCCCCTCGGCGATGACGTCGTCGTCCGCCAGGCCCGTGGTGTTCATGGCCAGCACCTTCTTGAACCCGGCTCCGAGGCTCATCACCTGGAACCCGCCGGAGTCGGTGAACGTGGGCCCAGGCCAGTTCATGAACCGGCCCAGCCCGCCCGCCTCGTCGACGAGGTCCGAGCCGGGCTGGAGGTAGAGGTGGTAGGCGTTGGCGAGCACGGCCTGGGCCCCCAGGTCCGCCACGGTCTCGGGCAGGACCGACTTCACCGTCGCCTTGGTGCCGACGACGATGAACGCGGGGGTCTCGATGTCGCCGTGGGGGGTGTGCATCACGCCGGCGCGCCCGGCCGCCTCCCCCAGCTGGTCGGTGACGTCGAAGGAGAAGCCCGTCACGGGCGCCTGGCCAGCACGTCCAGCTGGCCCAGCGCGACGGCGCCCGCCGTCGAGGTGCGCAGCACGCCGTCGCTGATGCTGACCAGCTGGGCGCCCGCGGCGACGAACCTGTCCAGCTCGGCGGCCGCGATGCCGCCCTCCGGCCCGACGATCAGCAGGCCGGTGCCCTCGGCGGGCAGTTCGACGTCCGCGATGTGCTGCGAGGCGTCCTCGTGCAGCACGAGCGCGAGGCTCACCCCCGCGATCGCGGCCACCACATCCGCCGTCGACACGGCCAGGACCTCCGGGACGAAGAAGCGGCGCGACTGCTTGGCCGCCTCGCGCGCCGTGGCCCGCCACTTCTCCAGCGACCGGTCGGCGCGGTCCCCCTGCCACCTCACGACGGACCTCGCAGCCTGCCAGGCGAAGATCTCGCGCGCCCCGAGCTCGGTGGCCATCTGCACCGCCAGGTCGCTGCGATCCCCCTTGGCCAACGCCTGCACCACGCCCCAGACCAGGAGGGGCGACGGCGCTGCCATCACCTCCAGTATCCGGGCCGTCAGCTGACGACGCTCCGCCTCGATCACCTCGGCCCGCACTCCGAGCCCCCGGCCGTCGGACACCAGCACGTTCTCGCCCACGCTGACGCGCTTGACGGCGACCGCGTGGTGCGCCTCCTCCCCGGTGACCACCACCAACCCGCCGGGGGCCAGGGTGCCGGGGAGGTCCGCGATGAACAGGGGATCGGTCACGAGAACCACTCGGACAGCTTGCCGAACACGCCCTTGTGCCCCTTGGCCGCCACGGCCTCCGGCACGGACTCGTCCCGCTCGTCCGCGAGTTGGCGGAGCAGCTCGCGCTGCCTGTCGTCCAGCTTCGTGGGCGTCTGGACGAGCAGCGTGACGCCGAGGTCGCCGCGTCCGCCGCCCCGGAGCCGGGGTACGCCACGGCCCTTGATCGCGATCCGCGTGCCGGACTGGGTGCCGGCGGGTACCTCGACGGCCACGGTGCGGTCCGCCGGGTCCGACTGGTCCCACTCCGCCTCCAGCGTGCCCACGCCGACCGTGGTGCCCAGCGCGGCCGCCGTCATGGGGAGCCTGACCACCACCTCGAGGTTGTCCCCCTCGCGCCTGAACGTCTCGTGGGCCTGGACCGTCAGCTCGACGTACAGGTCCCCCGCGGGGCCGCCGCCCGGCCCGACCTCGCCCTGGCCCTCGAGGTGGATGCGGATCCCGGTGGACACGCCCGCGGGGATCCGGACCTGCAGGGTGCGGGTGCTGCGCACCCGTCCCTCGCCCGAGCACTCCCCGCAGGGCCGGGGGATGACGGTGCCGTAGCCGCGACACGTGGGGCACGCCTGGGACGTGCGGATGTCGCCGAGGAAGCTGCGCTGGATCTGGGTGACCTCGCCGGCTCCGTCGCACGTGGCACAGGTCACCGGCTCCGAACCTGGCTCGCCGCCTGCGCCGCTGCACTTGGGGCAGACGACGGCGGTGTCCACCTTGACCGGCTTGGTGACGCCGAACACCGCCTCGTGCAGCTGGAGGGACACCCGCACGAGCGCATCCTGGCCCTGGCGCACCCGCGAGCGTGGCCCGCGGCCGCCCGCCGCGCCGAACATCGCGTCCACCAGGTTGGAGAAGTCGAAGCCCCCGGCGAAGCCCCCTCCGAACCCGGAGAACCCCGCCCCCTGGCTCATCGGGTCTCCGCCGCGGTCGAACACGGCCCGCTTGTTCGGGTCGCTCAACACCTCGTAGGCCTCGTTGAGCTCCTTGAACTTCTCCGCCGCGCCGTCCTCCTGGGCGACGTCCGGGTGCACCTTCATGGCGCGCCGGCGGTAGGCCTTCTTGATGGCTTCGGGCGTCGCGTCTCGCTCGACGCCCAGGATGTCGTAGTAGTCCTTGCTCATATTCTTCTGCATCAGCCTTCGGGTGGGGGTCTCTGACCGGTGGGGTCTCTAGCCGTGGGTGAGGTACCGGCCGACGTACCGGGACACTGCCCGGACGGCGGCGATGTGGGACGCGTAGTCCATGCGGGTGGGGCCGACGACGCCGAGGCTCGCCGACAGGTCGGCGCCGTAGCCGGAGGCGATGAGGCTGGTGCCGCGGAAGCCCTCGGCCGTGTTCTCCTCGCCGATCCGGACCGTGACGTCCTCCCCGGCCGCCTCACCGAGGAGCCGCATCAGCACGACCTGCTCCTCCAGCGCCTCGAGGAGCGGGCGGAGGTTGGTCTCGAACGCCTGGCTGGACGCGAGGTTGGGCAGCCCCGCCACCACGACGTGGGCCGCCGGTTCCGCGGCGATCGTCTCCAGGACCGCCGCGACGACCGGGCCGGCGAACGGCCGCTCGTCCGGGGCGACCCCCTCGAGCACCGTGGAGAGGGCGCTGGCCGCATCGGCCGGAGACCTGCCGATGATGGCCTCGGCGATCCGATGGCGCAGCGCCGGGAGCCGGGATTCGTCGATGGCGGGGGTGTCCATCATGGTCTGGTCCACCCTGCCCGAGGACTGCACGACGATCACCATCATCCGTTCGGGCGTGAGCGCCAGCAGCTCGACGTGGCGCACCACGGTCCGCTGGGCCACGGGGTACTGCACGATGGCGACCTGGCGGGTCAGCTGGGCGAGGAGGCGGACGGTGCGCATCACCAGGTCGTCGACGTCCGCGGTGCCGTTGAGGTAGGTGGTGATCGCCGTGCGTTCGGCGGGCGACAGCGGCTTGATCTGGGCCAGCCTGTCCACGAAGAGGCGATACCCCTTGTCCGTGGGGATCCGCCCGGCGCTGGTGTGGGGCTGCATGATGTAGCCCTCCTCCTCCAGCACCGCCATGTCGTTGCGGACGGTGGCCGCGGAGACGTCGAGCTTGTGGCGCTCCACCAGGGCCTTGGAGCCGACCGGTTCGCGGCTGGAGACGTAGTCGGTCACGATGGCCTTCAGAACGTCGAGCTTGCGGTCGTCGAGCATGTCACCTCCCAGCTGGCACTCACAGACGGCGAGTGCCAGTGTAGCTGCATCTATGCTGGCAGCCATGACGCTGACCTGGACCCCCGTGACGAGCCGCGTGCATGTGACCACCGTCGAGCCGCACCGGGTGAACGTGGGCCTCATCGTCGGGGATCACGCCGCGATGCTCGTGGATTCCGGCAACAGCGAGGCGCAGGGGGCGGAGCTGCTGGCCTCGGCCTCCGCGCTGGCGGGGGTGCCGGTGACGCATGTCGCGCTGACACACGGCCATCATGATCATGTGGGCGGTGTCGCGGCCATGCCGGGCCTGGAGGTGCTGGCCCACGAGGACATCGACGCGGCCGCCGGAGCCACGCGGACGTTCTCGATGGCGCTTGCCGTGGACCTCGGCGGGCAGCGCGTCGAGCTCCTGCACTTCGGCGAGGCGCACACCCGCGCCGACGTCGTGCTCTTCGTCCCCGAGGAGAACGTGGTCTTCGCCGGAGACCTGCTCGAGGAGGGGGCGGACCCCCAGGTCGACGCGTCCACCTCGCTGGCCAACTGGCCCACGGTGCTCGACGGGGTCCTCGGCGCCAGCAACGCCGGCACCCGATTCGTCCCGGGCCACGGCGCCGTCGTGGACCGTGACTTCGCCTTCGTCCAGCGTGCCGAGGTAGCGATGATCTACAGCTCCAGCGAGATGCTCATCGAACAGGGCGTCCGCGCCGACGAGGCCGCCACCGCCGTCGAGTGGCCGTTCACGCCCGAGACGCTGGCCGTGGCGCTGCCCAAGGCGTACGCGGAGCTGGCCGCGAAGGGAGTCGAGCCCAAGCGGCAGCTGCCGATCTTCGGCCTATGAGCCGGTGGGCCAGCTCTGCTGCGCGGTCATCCAGGTGAGCGTGTCGCGGGCGACGATGAGCCCGGCCGACGTCGAGCGCAACGAGTAGGCCAACCCGTCCATCGTGCGGCTCACGCCCCCGGACTCGGTGACCATGAGCGAGCCGGCGAGGTGGTCCCACGGATGCAGCGTGGTGTAGACGATGAAGTCGACGTCCCCGTGCAGGACCATGGGGTAGTCGAAGGCGCAGCACCACGCGCTGCGCGTCACGGGGCTCAGCCGGCCCTCGGCCGTGAACCCGTGGATGGCCCGCTTCGCGGTGGCGCCCAGGGGCGCCCGGTCTGTCGGTTGGCGCTGGATCGGCGCGCCGTCGAGGCGGGTGCCGGCGCCGCGCTCGGCCGCATAGGCGCGGCCCGTCTGCGGCTGGTAGATCCAGCCGCGGGTGGTCACGCCGCCGCGCACCTCGGCGAGCATGACGCCGTACTCGTCGCGGCCCGAGACGAAGTTGCGGGTCCCGTCGATGGGATCGATGAGGAACGCGTGCTCGGCGCCCCGCACTCCGGCGAGCAGGGTCGGGTCCGCGAAGACCGCCTCCTCGCCGATGATCACGGCCGAGGGGTAGGCGCCGCGGAGCAGTCCCGCCAGGTACACCTCCGCCTCACGGTCCGCCACCGTGACGAAATCGCCCGGCCGCTTCTCCTCGATGTCCCCGGCGGACAGCTGGCGGAACCGGGGCACCACGACCTCGGCCGCCGTCTCGCGCAGCAGGTCCATGACGCCCTCGGTATCCATGGGTTCACCCTACTGGGGCGCGGGGGGAGTCAGTCGTCGGCGAGATGGTCCTGGGTGACGAAGTCGATCAGGGTCTCCACCTTGGTGAGGAGCTGGGGCTCGAGGTCCTTCCACGACCCGACCCTGGCGAGGATCGCCTGCCAGCCGCGCGCCACGTCCGCCTGATCGGCGTGCGGCAACCCCAGCGCCTGCAGCGTGCCCTTCTTGAAGTCGACGTCGCGGGGCACCTCCGGCCAGGACTTCCGTCCCACGCGGGCCGGACGGACCGCCTGCCAGATGTCGATGAACTCGTGGCCCTCGATGAGGACGGTGTCGCGGTAGCCGGCGCGGTAGACCTGCTGCGCGATCCGCGACTCCTTGCTCCCCGGCACCAGATGGTCGACGAGCACCCCGAGGCGGCGGCCCGGTTCGGGCGCGAACTCTGCGACGATCGCGGGGAGGTCGTCGATGCCGCCGAGGAACTCCACCACCACGCCCACGTGACGCAGGTCGCCGCCCCAGACCTTCTCGATCAGTTCCGCGTCGTGCCGGCCCTCGACGTAGATGCGGCTGGGCAGCGCCACCCTCGCCTTCGTCGGCCCGTCGGAGACCCGCGACCCTGAGGCGGTGTACTTCGGCGCGGCCGACCCCCCGCGCAGCGGGGCCCGGAGGGCAACCGGCTCCCCCTCCAGGAGGAAGCCGGGCCCGAACGGGGCGGAGCGGCGCTTGCCCCGGCGATCCTCGAGCAGTACCAGGCCGTTCTCCCAGCCCACCACCGCGCCGCAGAAGTCGTCGAACTCCAGCACCATGTCAGCCTCGACGGGGACGTCGCGGGTCTGCTTCAGGTGCGCCTTCTGCCAGCCGGGGGTGAGCACGTCTCGTGAGTAGCGATCCACGGGGTGCGACGCTATCAGCGCCTCCCCGCCGGGCCGTTGAGCGACACCCCGGGCGCGGCCGCCGGGCACGTGCGCATCCGACATGGGGGCGACTAGTCGAGGAGGTCGCGGACCACACCGTCGGCGAGCAGCCGCCCGGCCCGCGTGAGCCGCAGCGTCGCGTCGACCACCTCGGCCAGGCCGCCGTTGACGATGGCGGGAACGCGCATCGCCTCCGACGGGGACAGGACGGCCATCGGCACGCCCTCCGCCAGCCGGAGCTCGAGCAGCACGCGCTCCAGGTGCCGGTCCGAGTCGTCGAGCACCTCGCGGGCCAGCGCCGGGGACTCCCCCGCGGCGAGCGAGGCGGCATAGCTGCGGGGATGCTTGCGGTTCCAGAAGCGGACGCCGCCGATGTGCGAGTGGGCGCCGGGGCCGATGCCCCACCAGTCGGCCCCGTGCCAGTAGGCGAGGTTGTGCCTGCACTCCCCTCCCGGGCGGGCCCAGTTGCTCACCTCGTAGTTGCCGAGGCCCAGAGCCGTGAGGGCGTCGTCGGCCATGAGGTACTTGTCGGCGAGGTCGTCGTCGTCGGGGAGGGGCAGCTCGCCCCGCCGCACCTGCGCGGCCAGCCGGGTGCCGTCCTCGACGATGAGCGAGTAGGCGCTCACGTGGTCGACGGGGGCGGAGGCCACGGCGTCGAGGCTGTCGCGCCAGTCGTCGAGGGACTCCCCCGGGGTGCCGTAGATGAGGTCGAGGCTGACGTGCTCGAATCCCGCCGCCCTCGCCCACCCGGCCGCGTCGAGGCCGCGACGCGGGGTGTGCTGGCGCTCGAGCACGCGCAGCACGTGCGGCACCACCGACTGCAGCCCGAGGGAGATCCGGGTGAACCCGGCCGAGCGAAGGGTCTCGAGGTAGTGCGGGGTGAGCGTCTCCGGGTTGGCCTCCGTGGTCACCTCGGCCCCGTCCGCCAGCTCGAATCGTTGGCCGACGGCGGCCAGCAGCCCCCCGAGCCCCTCGGCGGGCAGCATCGTGGGGGTTCCCCCTCCGAAGAACACCGTCTCGACCCGGCGAGGCCCCAGGATGCGCGCGGCGAGGTCCAGTTCGGCCAGCGCCGCCCCCACGTACGTGTCCGGGGACAGATCGCCTAGTTCGCTGGGGGTGTAGGTGTTGAAGTCGCAGTAGCCGCACCTCACCCGGCAGAACGGGACGTGGACGTACAGCGACAGCGAGTCCGACCGTGCGAGCGCCTCCGCCGGGAGGGAACCGTCGCGGGGCGCTGGGTCGCCGTCTGGGAGGTGTGCCACCCTGCCAGCCTACGCACCTCCGCGCCTGTCTCAGCCCAGCTTCCGGAGCAGGAGCACGAGGTCCTCGTGGGAGGGGCGCACGGGGTTCGACGGCGTGCACCCGTCCTCCAAGGCCGAGGCCGCCATCGCGTCCACCGCGGCCCGGAACTCCTGCTGCGGCACGCCGGCCTCGACGATCAGCTCGGGGATGCCCAGGTGGTGGTTCAACCGCCGGATCCCGGCCACGAGCGACGTCACTGCGGCGGCCCCGGAGGCCGAGGGAGCGACGAGGCGGCCCAGCCGGGCGTACCGCTCCTCGGCCACGGCGCTGTGGGCGGCGTTGAAGACCACGACGTGCGGAAGCAGCATGGCGTTGAGCCGGCCGTGCGCGATCGGGAAGTGCCCGCCGAGGGCGTGGGCCAGGCTGTGCGTGATGCCGAGGCCCACGTTGTCGAACGCCATGGCCGCCAGGCAGGAGGCGTTGTGCATGTGGCCACGGGCGTCCCGGTCCGACCCGTGGGTGTAGCAGCGGACCAGGTGGGCGAAGACCAGTTCCACCGCCTTCTCGGCCAGGGCGTCGGAGAAGTCGCAGGCGCCCACCGAGACGTAGGCCTCGACGGCGTGCGTGAGCACGTCCATCCCGGAGTCGGCGGTGATCCGCGGCGGCACGCCGACGACGGCGTCCGGATCGAGGATGGCCAGCCTCGCCACCATGTCCGGGGAGACCAGCGGGATCTTGGTGTGGGTGCGCTCGTCGGTGAGCACGGCGAAGGACGTGACCTCGGAGCCCGATCCGCTCGTGGTGGGGATGGCCACCAGCCCTTCCGTCGCCCCGAAGCCCGAGTCGAGCGCGGCCTTGTGCATGGCCTTGGCGGCGTCCATCACCGACCCGCCGCCGTAGGCGACCACCACGTCCGGCCGGGCCTCCAGATACACCGCGACACCCCTGCTGATCGTGGCGATGGTGGGGTTCGGCACCACGTCGGTGAACCTGGTCACGTGGTTGCCCAACCTCGATTCGACGTCGGCGAACACCGGGGTGGTGGCCAGGAACTCGTCGGTGACCAGGAAGACGCGGTCCGCGGCGAACCGATCAAGCGCGGTGAGTGCGTCCGCGCCGATGCGCACGTGCGTGCCGAGGCGGAACTCTCTCATGGCTGGCCGTTCTGGGAGTGCTCCACCCGGTACTCGCTCGGGGTGAGCCCCGTGGCCTTCTTGAAGGTCCGGGAGAAGTAGTTGGCGGGCTGGAACTCGAGCTCCGTGGCGATCCGCAGGACGGGCTTGGTGGTGTGGAGGAGCATGAACTTGGCGCGCTCGAGCCGCTTGGCGGTGACGTAGTGGATGAAGCTCTGCCCCGTCCTGTCCTTGAACCTGCGGGCGAAGTGGGACTCCGACCACATGAGGTACTCGGCGGCCTTGCTGCAGGTGAGGAAGCTCGTCGGGTCCTTCTCGATCTCGTTGAGGAGCGTGGCGATGGTGCGTTGCCGGGGCAGCAGCTCGGGCTCCACGAGGTTGTGGAGCATGATGATGAGCTTCTCGCAGTACACCTGGCACTCGTAGCGGTTGAGGTCCGGCCTGCGCTTGTTGCGGTTGCGGATCACCACCTGGGAGATGTCGCGCCCGTGATGGACGCCCTCGCTGGAGGCCAGCCCGATCAGCAGGTCCTCGAACTCGGCGAGCTTCGAGGCGTGGATCTTCTGGCTCCACCTCGGCAGCAGCCGGTCCAGGTACAGACCGAGGAGTTCGAGGTTGGCGGCCACGTTGGCGTCGTGCAGGTTGGCGGCGATCCGGCTGGGGTCCAAGGGCGCCGGCTGCTCCTGCGGAGCCGCCTGGATGGGCACCAAGGGGAGGGGCTTGGACTTGCCCAGCAGGAGGGGCGCGAGCACCTGGTTCTGGGGTGAGGCGGCCACGGCGATGGGTTGGAGCCGCCCCAGGTACGGGCCGGTCGAAGCCGGCAGGTGGTAGCTGGTCCCGCGCCTGGTCAGCGAGTCGTTGGCGAGCCGGACGATGGCGTCGGCCGCAGACTCCAGCTTCGACAGCTCGACGACCTTGACCTCGTCGAGGAGGTCAGCCACGGGACCGGCCTCGGCGAGCGAGTCCGTGCTGCCGAGGATCTTGCCGAGCTGTTCCTGCCCCTTCGTCAGCAGGACCTGCCCGGCGAGGATGGCGCCGAGGTAGTGCTGGCCCATCATGATCGACACCGAGAAGTCGACCAGTCCGGCGTGGCAGCGGTAGATGAACGGCCTGCCCTCGATGGCCGACTGGAACCCGCCGTGCGCGTCGCAGGAGAAGCAGCGACGACGGATCTCCGGGTCCTGGCGCAGGAACTGGCACAGCGCGCTGAACTCGGAGGCGCGGGTCACGGGAGTGCCCATCGAGTCGACGGTGATCATCGCGATGCCGGTCTCGACGGCGAAGTCGTCCTGGATGCGCTGCAGCTGCTCGAGATCGATCAGCGTGCGCAGGTCTACCCCGGCCAGGCGGTCGTCATGCACCTCTACGACTGACACAGCACCTCCCGGACGGCGTCGAAGCCTGCTCCGCTGAGCGAATCGACACGCAGGACCGGCTCAGCGCCCGCGGCGGCCAGCAGCGCGGCGGCGGCGGCGATCTCATCGGCTGTGGCCAGGTCGGTCTTGGTCACCACGCCGACGACGGCCCGGTTGAATGACGTGGCGAAGGCCGGGGGGATGTGGGAGTCCGCGCGCGTCGGGTCCACCAGCAGAACCACGACGTCGACGTCGAAGGACACCACCTGGAGCGCGCTCCGGAGCCGTCCGCGTTGCAGGAACTCCCCCGGGCTGTCGACGACGCCGTCGAACGCCTCGATGGCCTGGGTCTTGACGTACTCGATGTCCTCCCCGCGCAGCCGCTGGCGGAAGGTGGTCTTCCCTGAGCCGACGCCCCCCACGAGCAGGATGGTGCGGCTGCACAGGCCGGCGGCCGTCATGTGCGCGTGACCGGCGCCGGGGTGAACCCGAGCACCGTCTCCAGCGTGTCGACCACCCCGCGCACCGCGGCCTCGACGTCTGCCAGCCGGCCGACGATCAGCAGGGACCCGGAGAACCGGTCGACGAAGGCCAGCTCGACGGCCGAGGCCTTCGTGGCGGCGTCCGCCGCGATCACGGCCGCCTCGCCGGGGGTGATGGTGAGCACCCCGACGGCCCCGCGATTCTTGGAGGTGAGGCCGATCTTCGCGTACAGGTGCTCGTCCGGGTTGGCGATGATGTGGGCGAGCGTCACCTGCTTGCCAGGCACGAACTCCTGAATGATGCGCTGCTTGTCCTGCACGTCCATGAACCACCTCGTTCCCTGTGCGAGGACCACACTAATCGGCTCCGTCGGAACCTCAATGGCCGGGGGCGAGCTGAGCAGGAATGTGTAACAAGTGGCCGACTGTGTGTAGCCCGACCCTGCCTATGGTGACCTGCGAGTGACCAGAGTCGGCCACTTTCGAACGACGAAGGAGTCGAGTGATGCAAGAAGCACTAGGCATGGTCGAGACCAAGGGTTTCGTGGCGGCTGTCGAGGCGGCTGACGCGATGGTCAAGTCGGCCAACGTCCAACTCATCGGCAGCGAGAAGATCGGCGCGGGCTTCGTGACCGTCCTCGTACGCGGCGATGTCGGCGCGGTGAAGGCGGCGGCCGACGCGGGCGCCGCGGCCGCAAGCAAGGTCGGCGAGCTGGTGAGCGTGCACGTGATCCCGCGCCCGCACACCGACGTCGAGAAGATCCTCCCGGGACAGGCGAAGTAGGACCACCATGTCGGATGAACTGATCAACAAGGTCATGGCCGAAGTCATGAAGAAGATGGGCGACGCGGCCCCTGCTGCCGCCGCCCCCGCCGCGCGGCCGGCCGCCACCGAGTTCGTGGGCACCAACGCCCTGGGCGACACGATCGGCCTGGTCATCGCCAACGTCGACCCCCAACTCCACCAGATGATGAAGCTGGACCCGAAGTACCGCTCCATCGGCATCGTGGGCGCCCGCACCGGCGCCGGCCCGCACATCTTCGCCGCCGACGAGGCCGTCAAGGCCACCAACTGCGAGATCCTCACCATCGAGCTCCCCCGCGACACCAAGGGTGGCGCCGGCCACGGCTCCCTCATCGTGTTCGGCGCCGAGGACGTCTCGGACGCGCGCCGCGCCGTGGAGGTGACGCTGTCCGAGCTGGACCGCACCTTCGGCGACGTCTACGGCAACGACGCAGGCCACCTCGAGTTCCAGTACACGGCCCGCGCCTCGCACGCTCTCGCGAAGGCGTTCAACGCCCCCCTGGGCAAGGCTTTCGGCATCACCGTCGGCGCCCCCGCCGCCATCGGCGTCGTGCTGGCCGACACCGCGGTGAAGGCCTCGACGATCGACGTCGTCGGCTACGCCAGCCCCGCCGCCGGCACGAGCTACTCCAACGAGGTCATCTCCTTCTTCAGCGGTGACTCCGGGGCGGTACGCCAGGCCATCGTGGCCGCACGCGAGGTGGGGCGGGCGCTGCTCGGCTCCCTCGGCGCCTACCCCGAGTCGTCCACCACCCCCTACATCTGAGGACGAGCACACCCATGAGATCCAAGAGGTTCGAGGCGCTCGACGCGCGCCCGGTCAACCAGGACGGGTTCGTCAGCGAATGGCCTGAGGTCGGCCTCATCGCCATGGACAGCCCGAACGACCCCAAGCCGTCGATCCGCATCCAGAACGGCAAGGTCGTCGAGCTCGACGGCAAGGCCTGCGCGGACTTCGACATGCTCGACACGTTCATCGCCGCCTACGGCATCAACCTCGAGCGGGCCGAAGAGGCCATGGCCATCGACTCGCTGCAGGTCGCCCGCATGCTGTGCGACATCAACATCCCCCGCAGCCAGATCATCCCCCTCACCACCGCCATGACCCCCGCCAAGGTCACCGAGGTGGTCGGGAAGATGAGCGTGCTGGAGATGATGATGGCCGTCACCAAGCTCCGCGCGCGCAAGCAGCCGGCCAACCAGTGCCACGTCACCAACGTGCAGGACCACCCGGTCCTCATCGCGGCCGACGCGGCGGAGTCTGGCATCCGCGGCTTCGCCGAGATGGAGACCACCGTCGGCGTCGTGCGCTACGCCCCGTTCAACGCGCTCAGCCTGCTGGTCGGCGCCCAGATCGGCCGCCCAGGCGTGCTGACCCAGTGCGCCGTCGAGGAGGCCACCGAGCTGCAGCTCGGCATGCGCGGCCTGACCGCATACGCCGAGACGGTGTCGGTCTACGGCACCGAAGCCGTGTTCATGGACGGTGACGACACCCCGTGGTCGAAGGCGTTCCTCGCCTCCAGCTACGCGTCGCGCGGCCTGAAGATGCGGTTCACCTCCGGCACCGGCTCCGAGGTCCAGATGGGCTACGCCGAGGGCAAGTCCATGCTCTACCTCGAGGCCCGCTGCCAGTTCATCACCAAGGCGGCCGGCTCCCAGGGCACGCAGAACGGCTCCGTGAGCTGCGTCGGCGTCCCCGCGGCGGTGCCCCAGGGCATCCGCGCCATCCTGGCCGAGAACCTCATCGCGATGATGATGGACCTCGAGTGCGCCTCCAGCAACGACCAGACGTTCACCCACTCGGACCTGCGCCGCGTGGCCCGCTCGCTCATGCAGTTCGTGCCCGGCACGGACTTCATCTGCTCGGGCTACAGCGCCACCCCGAACCTGGACAACATGTTCGCCGGCTCCAACTGGGACGCCGAGGACTACGACGACTGGAACATCATCCAGCGCGACCTCCACGTCGACGGCGGCCTCGTGCCGGTGCTCGAGGAGGACGTCGTGGCGGTGCGCCGCAAGGCGGCGCGCGCGCTGCAGTCGGTGTTCCGGGAGCTCGGTCTGCCGGCCATCACCGACGCCGAGGTCGAGGCGGCCACGTACGCCCACAGCTCCAACGACATGCCCAAGCGCAACGTCGTCGAGGACCTGAAGGCGGCCGAGGAGATGATGAAGCGCAGCGTGACCGGCTTCGACGTGGTCCAGGCGCTCATCAAGGGCGGCTACGACGATGTGGCCGAGTCGGTGTTCAAGCTGCTGAAGTGCCGCGTCGCGGGCGACTACCTGCACACGGCCGCCATCTTCGATGAGCAGTTCAACGTCAACTCCGCCGTCAACTACCCCAACGACTACGCGGGTCCGACCACCGGCTACCAGATCTCCGACGAGTTGTGGAACCGGATCAAGGACATCCGTCAGGCCGTCAGCCCGGAAAGCATCTGAGGTGACCGCAATGAGCATCGATCAATCCACCCTCAAGCAGATCATCGAGCAGGTGGTCCGGGAGATGGCCGGAGAGGCCGCGGCCGCGCCGTCGGCAGCCTCCGCACCCCCGGAGTCCCTTGCCGGGCGCATCACCGTCACCGAGACCGGGCCGGCCGAGCGCGGCACGGACCCGAAGGAGGTGGTGATCGCCCTGTCGCCGGCATTCAGCTCGCAGATCTTCGCCACGATCATCGGTCTCCCCCACGGTGAGGTCCTGAAGCAGATCTGCGCCGGCATCGAGGAGGAGGGCCTGCGCTACCGCATCCTCAAGGTCTTCCGCACCGCCGACGTCGGTTTCATCGCCCACGAGGCCGCCAAGCTCTCCGGCTCCGGCATCGGTATCGGCCTGCAGTCGCGCGGCACCACGGTGATCCACCAAAAGGATCTCCCCCCGCTCAGCAACCTGGAGCTGTTCAGCCAGTCCCCGCTGATCGACCTTCCCGCGTTCCGCGCCATCGGCAAGAACGCCGCGAAGTACGCCAAGGGCGAGTCCCCCTCCCCGGTGCCCACCCGCAACGACCAGATGGCCCGGCCGAAGTACCAGGCGATCGCGGCACTGCTGCACAACAAGGAAACGCGGCTGTGCGACCTGACCAAGAAAACCCAGACGCTGCAGGTCAGCCAGGCCTGAGGAATCGACATGGATCAAGAACAACTCATCCGACAGATCATGGCCGAGGTCATGGCCAACCTCAGCGGCGAGCAGGTCGCGTTCGCCAGGAAGCCCGCCGCGGCGGCGACAGGGGGAGGAACCCACATCGGGGTCCAGCACTACCCCCTGGCCGAGAAGCACCCCGAGCTGGTGAAGACCGACAACGGCAAGCCCCTCGCGGACCTCACCTTCGCGGGCCTGCGCTCCGGGGCCCTGAAGCCTGAGGACTTCCGCATCTCCTCGGAGACGCTGGAGCTCCAGGCCCAGGTGGCCGAGGACTCGGGCCGCGTCACACTGGCGCGCAACCTCCGTCGTGCCGCCGAACTGGTGAAGGTGCCCGACGAGCGGCTCCTGGAGATCTACAACGCGCTGCGCCCGTACCGCTCGACGAAGGCCGAGCTGTACGACATCGCCTCCGAACTCGAGGGGATGTACGGGGCGAAGGTCTCGGCGGGCTTCGTGCGCGAGGCTGCCGACGTCTATGAGGGCCGGGGACGCCTCCGCGTCGACTGACCCTCCGCCTCCGCACACACGAAGAAAGGATCTCCGACGATGGGGATGGTAGCCGGCATCGACATCGGCAACGCGACCACCGAGGTCGCGTTGGCCGAGCGCCGCGGCGATGAGCTCGTCTTCCTGGCGAGCTCGACCATCCCCACGACGGGGATCAAGGGCACCGACGCCAACATCAAGGGCGTGGTGCACGCGCTCCGCGTGGCCCTCGACAGGGCGGGTCGTTCCATGGACCACGTCGAGGTGATCCGCATCAATGAGGCTGCGCCCGTCATCGGCGACGTGGCCATGGAGACCATCACCGAGACGATCATCACCGAGTCCACGATGATCGGGCACAACCCCGCCACCCCGGGAGGGCTGGGCATCGGGGTGGGGATCACCATCTCCATCGACGACCTGGACTCCGCCGGCACGGCCGAACCGCTGATCGTGGTGGCCGACAGCACCCACCCCCACGACGACGTGGCCCGCAGACTCAACCACGCCTCCGGGCACCTCACCATCACCGGCGCCATCCTGCAGGCCGACGACGGCAACCTCGTCCACAACCGGCTGCACACCAAGATCCCCATCGTCGACGAGGTCTCCCTCATCGACAAGGTTCCCCTGGGAATGCTGGCGGCCATCGAGGTGGCGGAGGTGGGCAGGATCGTCGAGACCCTGTCGAACCCGTTCGGGCTGGCCACCTTGTTCGGGCTGGACTCCGGCGACACCAAGCAGGTCGTCCCGCTGGCCCGCTCGCTGGTGGGCAACCGCTCCGCGGTGGTCATCAAGACCCCCGCGGGCGACGTCAAGGAGCGGCGCATCCCCGCCGGCACGTTGACGTTCCGGGGGGAGAACCGCCAGGTCGACGTCGACGTGGACCGCGGCTCCGATGAGATCATGGCCGCCGCCCAGCAGGTCCGCCACGTCGAGGACATCGTGGGCGAGCCCGGCACGAACGTGGGCGGGATGATGGAGAAGGTCCGCGTCACGATGGGGCAGCTCACCGACCACTCCCCCCGCGACATCCGCATCACCGACCTCCTCGCCGTTGACACGCAGGTGCCGCAGCAGGTGGCAGGCGGCATCGCCAACGAGTTCTCGATGGAGGCCGCCGTCGGAATCGCGGTGATGGTCAAGACCGACAGGCTCCAGATGCAGCGCATCGCCACCGACATGGCCGCCGAGCTGGGGATCCCCGTCGAGGTCGGCGGCGTGGAGGCCGACATGGCCATCCGCGGCGCGCTGACCACCCCCGGGACCGCAGTCCCCCTGGCCATTCTGGACATCGGAGCAGGGTCCACGGACGCCTCCGTCATGCACGCCGACGGCTCGGGCACGTCCATCCACCTCGCCGGCGCCGGCAACATGGTCACGCTCATGATCCAGTCCGAGCTGGGGCTGGACTCCTGGGACGCGGCGGAGGACATCAAGCGCTACCCACTCGCCCGCGTCGAGACGGTGTTCAACATCCGCCATGAGGACGGCACCGTCCAGTTCTTCGAGGAGCCGCTGCCACCGCACGCCTACGCCCGGGTGGTGGTGCTGAAGCCCGAAGGCATGGTGCCGCTGGACATCGACCTGCCCCTGGAGACCATCCGTCAGGTGCGCATCCGCGCCAAGGAGCGGGTCTTCGTCACCAACGCCGTGCGCGCGCTCCGTAAGGTCAGCCCCACCGCCAACGTCCGCGACATCGACTTCGTCGTGCTCGTGGGCGGCTCCGCGCTGGACTTCGAGATCCCGCAACTGGTCACCAAGGCCCTGGCCGAGTACCGGGTCGTCGCCGGCCGCGCCAACATCAGGGGCACCGAGGGGCCGCGGAACGCCGTCGCCACGGGACTGGCCCTCAGCTGGGCTCAGGAAGCGGGTGCGCGGTGATCGACGGGCCGCCCGCCATCTGCGTGCACGTCCACGAGGCCACGCCGGAGACCCAGCTCGCCGATCTGCTGCTCGGCATCGAGGAGGAGGGGGTGCCCGTGGAGGTGTCGCGGCACGACCACCTCAACCCGCTGGTGCTGGCTCACGACGCGGCGGTCACCTCCCGGCTCGGCATCGGCTTGGGCGTGTCCCTCGACTACGTGGTGATCACCACCGACAAGCTCCCCGAACACCGCCCCTACGTCGCCCGGCTCTTCGCCCACGGCGGCACCGCCGACCGGATCGTCGGATCCAACGCGGCCCGCATCGTCAAACGCATCCCGCTCCGGGACTTCGCACCAGGCACCTAGGAAAGGACCCAACCATGCAAGCGCTAGGCACGATCGAGGTCGTCGGTCTCGCCGCCGGCATCGAAGCGGCGGACGTGGCCTGCAAGGCCGCCAACGTCGAGTTGGTCGGCTACGAGCTGGCCAAGGGCGGAGGCTACGTGACCATCAAGGTCCTCGGCCAGGTCGGCGCCGTGACGGCCGCCATCGACGCCGCCGCGGTGGCCGCCGCGCGGGTCAGCCGGGTCGTGAGCAGGCTCGTCATCCCCAGGCCATCCGACCAGATCGAGGCCATGGTGTTCAACCGCACCACCGTCGGGTACCGGGCACCCGAGCCGCCCGCCCCGGCCGACCAGACGGTTGTGGCGACGCCCGCGCCGGAGCCGGAGCCGGCCGCCACCCCAGAACCCGCCGAGGCACCGGCCCCGGCGACGGCGGAGACCCCCGCCACCACCACCAGCAGGAGGAAGCAAGCATGAGCCAAGCGCTCGGTCTCGTCGAGACCAAGGGATTCGTCGGGGCCGTCGAGGCCGCCGACGCCATGACCAAGTCCGCCAACGTGACGCTGATCGGCAGCGAGAAGATCGGCGCCGGCTTCGTCACCGTCATGGTCCGAGGTGACGTCGGCGCGGTGAAGGCCGCCGTCGACGCCGGTTCGGCTGCGGCCGCCAAGGTCGGCGAACTGGTCAGCCAGCACGTCATCCCGCGTCCGCACGCCGACGTCGAGAAGTTGCTGCCGAAGGGCTGAGCCATGACCGAAGCCCAGCTGATCTCCGAGATCGCCGACCGGGTCCTCGCCCGCATCGGCGAGGCCGACCCGTCCCGCGTGGTCGTCGGAATCTCCAACCGCCACGTGCACCTGTGCGACGCCGACTTCCAGACGCTGTTCGGCTACGCCGTACCCGTGGTGCGCAAGATGGTCCGCCAGCGCGGCGAGTTCGCGGCGGAGGAGACGGTCACGCTCCACGGCCCCAAGGGGTCGATGGAGCGGGTCCGCGTGATGGGGCCCAACCGCCCCGCGACGCAGGTCGAGTTGAGCCGCACCGACGCCTACGCGTTGGGCGTGTCCGCGCCGATGGCCCAGTCAGGCCATCTCGACGACGCGGCGCCGATCGAGATCTCGGGACCAGCTGGGCGCGTCTCCTGCGCGCACGCGGCCATCGTGGCCGGGCGCCACATCCACATGGGCCCCGACGACGCCGCCGCGCTCGGCCTCGCCGACCAGGACCGCGTCAGCGTCCTGTTCGAGGGCGAGAGGGGCGGCCGCCTGGACCACTTCCTCATCCGGGTCAAGGACTCGTACCTCGCCGAGCTCCACCTGGACACCGACGAGGGCAACGCCGTCGGCGCCCGCACCGGTGACCGAGTCCGGATCGTGAAGGACTGACCCATGCTCGCCTCCCCCACCCGCCACCTGCAGACGTTCGCGCACCTCGTGCGGACCGAGGAACTCGCCCCCGCCACCGGCGCGCTGCGCCTGGGTGTGGACCTCGGCACCGCCAACATCGTGCTGGGCGTCGTCGACGAGACCGGCTCCCCGGTCGCCGGCGCGTGGCGGCGCGCCACCGTCGTCCGCGACGGCGTGGTGGTGGACTGGATGGGCGCGGTCCGGGTGGTCGCGGCCCTCAAGGCTTCACTCGAGCAGCGCGTCGGCGCCCGGTTCGAGGAGGCGGCCGTGGCCGCCCCGCCCGGCATCGACGCCGGCACCGCAAAGGTGTTCGGCAACGTGCTGGAGTCAAGTGGGCTCAGGCCCACCGAGATCGTCGACGAGCCCGTGGCCGCGGCGACCGCGCTCGGCGTCACCGACGGCACGGTCATCGACGTCGGGCACGGCACCACTGGCGTGTCCCTGCTGCGCGACGGCCAGGTGGTGTTCTCCCTCGACGAGGCCACCGGAGGCCATCACATGACGCTGGTGATCTCCGGCGCCCTCGGCCTGGACTACGACGCGGCCGAGGACTTCAAGCGCGATCCCGCCAACGCCGACCTGGTGTTCGGGCTCGTCCGCCCCACGCTGGAGAAGATGGCCACCATCGCCCGCGACGCGCTGCGCGGTGCGGGCGACCCCGGCACCGTGCACCTGGTGGGCGGGTCGAGTTCCTTCCCGCGCGCCACAGAGGTGTTCGACGAGGTCCTGGGCCTGCCCGTGGTCAGACCGGTCGAGCCGCTGTTCCCCACCCCACTCGGCACCGCGATGCGGAGGATCTGTCCATGAACGAGTCGCAGCTGCGCGACCTCATCCGTGAGGTGATCGCCGGCCTCCTCCCCCGTCCGGCGGCCCCCGGCACCTCGTCCACCACCGCGCTGGTGCTGTTCACCGGCGCCCTGCTCGGGTTCGAGGAGGCGTGCGCGTCGCTGACGAGGCTCAACCCGCAGCTGTCGCTGGACTGGATCCAGACGCCCTCGGCCACCCGGATCCTGGACCAGGAGGCCATCGCCGCCATCGGCATGACCCCCGCCGAGAAATCGCTCGTCGCGAGCCATGACCTGCTGGTGGTGCCCACCCTCAGCGTCAACATGGTGGCCAAGGTGGTCCACGGCGTGGGCGACTGCCTGGCCTCCAACGTGATCGCCGAGTTCATCATGAGCGGCAAGCCGGTGGTCGTGGCCACCAACGCGGCCTGCCCAGACAGCGAGGGCAAGCGGTCCTGGTTCCCCCACATGCCGTCGGGCTACCAGGCGATGCTGCGGAAGAACCTGGCGACACTGCGCTCGTTCGGGGTCCAGCTCGCCGACGCCTCCCGGCTCGACCGCGCGGTCCTCCGGCGCGCCTGCGCGCCCGAAGCCCCGGCCACCCCCACCCTTCCGGCCGAACGCGTGGTCACCGAAGCCACCGTCGCGGCCGTCCCGGACGGGGCCGTCGTACGGCTCCAGCCCCGCGCCATCGTCACGGACCTCGCCCGCGAGGCGGCGGCGAAGCGTCACATCACACTGCAGGAAGGTGCCTGAGATGTATCTGGCCAAGGTGATCGGCACGGTCGTGTCGACGAGCAAGGACGAGAGGCTCATCGGCTTCAAGCTCATGCTGACCAGGCGCGTGGACGCGGACGGCGCCGCCACGGGCTCGCCCGAGGTCTGCGTCGACACCGTCGGGGCGGGCACAGGCGAGACCGTCCTGGTGACGAAGGGGTCCTCGGCCCGGTTCGCCGCGGACCGGGCGAACGCCCCGCTGGACGCCACGATCGTCGGCATCGTCGACTCCGTCGAGATCGAGATCCACTAGCCATGCCCGCCGTCTACACCCGCACCGGGGACAAGGGCGACACCGGCCTGTTCGGCGGCTCCCGCGTCGCCAAGCAGAGCCTGCGGGTAGAGGCCTACGGCACGGTCGACGAGGCCAACGCGGCGCTGGGCGAGGCGAAGGCGGGCCTGGACGACGGTCCCTGGCGCGCCCGCCTGCACCAGGTCCAGCAGCGGCTCTTCGTGCTGGCCGCAGAGCTCGCCAGCGACGCCTCGGGCGCCGCCACCCTCGCCCACACCATCGACGAGGACGACGTCACCGACCTGGAGCGCCTGATCGACGACTGCCTGGCCATCACCGGACCGCAGCGCGCCTTCGTGGTGCCCGGGCGGGACCGGCGCTCAGCGGCGTTCCATCACGCCCGGACCGTGGTGAGGCGCGCCGAGCGCCGCACGCTGACGCTGGCCGAGTCCGAACCGGTCCGGCCCGAGCTGATCAAGTACCTCAACCGGCTCTCCGACGCGGTCTACGCGATGGCGCGGCTGACTGAGACGTGGGCCGACCGCGACCGCATCGAGCGCATCGTGCGCGCGGCGGTCGCCCGGGCCCTCGAGGAGCCCGGGACCGCCCGACACCTGCCTGCGGATCCCTGCCTGGCGCGGGCGAAGGCCCTGACCGCGGCCGCCGAGCGACGTGCCGAGGATCTGGGCGTGCCGGTGGTGGTCGCCCTGGTCGACGCGGCCGGCCATCCGGTGCTGCTGCACCGCATGGCGGGCTCGCTGCTGGCGTCCATCGAGATCGCCTCGAACAAGGCCTGGAGCGCCGCGGCGTTCCGCAAGCCGACGGCGGAGCTGGGCGCCCTCGCGGCAGCCGGCGGCCCGCTGCCCGGCCTGGCCGACGGCAACTCCGGGCGCGTCGTGCTGTTCGGCGGCGGCGTGCCGCTGTTCGACGGCCCCGAACTGCTCGGCGGCCTCGGAGTCTCGGGCGGCACGGTCGAGGAGGACTGCGACATCGTGGAGCATGCAATCAACGCTGTGATGGGAGAACACCGATGAAACTCGATACCGCGGTCCTCGAGGCCACGATCCGGCGGGTGCTGGCACAGCTGCCCGAGACCGGGCCGGCCACCGGCGACGGCGTGTTCCCGGACATGGACTCGGCCATCGCGGCCGCGGACAAGGCCGCGCGGGAGTACCGCACGGCCTCCATGGCCGAGCGGCGCCGCTACGTGGCCGCACTGCGCGAGGTCATGCTGCGCCCCGAGAACCTGGACCACATGGCGGTGCAGGCCGTGCAGCAGACCGGCATGGGCGACGTCGCCCACAAGTATCTGAAGAACAAGATGGCGGCCGAACTCACCCCTGGCGTGGAGGATCTGGTCACCGACGCCTACTCGGGCGACGACGGTCTGACCACAGTCGAGTACTCGGCCTACGGGGTGATCGGGGCGATCACGCCCACCACGAACCCCACCGAGACGATCACCTGCAACAGCATCGGGATGCTCGCCGCCGGCAACGCCGTGGTGTTCAGCCCGCACCCCCGGGCCAGGGACCTGTCCGTGTGGCAGGTGCAGCAGATCAACCGCGCCCTGTGCGCCGTCGGGGCACCTGCGAACCTCGTCGTGACCGTCGCGGAGCCGTCGATCGAGAACACCAACGCCATGATCGCGCACCCCGACGTCCGGATGATCGTGGCCACCGGCGGCCCCGGCATCGTCAAGACCGTCCTGAGCTCCGGGAAGAAGGCCATCGGCGCGGGCGCGGGCAACCCGCCGGTGGTGGTGGACGAGACGGCCGACATCGACCGCGCCGCGAAGTGCATCGTCGACGGCGCCAGCTTCGACAACAACCTGCCCTGCACCGCGGAGAAGGAGATCGTCGCCGTCGACGCCATCGCCGACCTGCTCAAGTTCTCCATGGTCAGGCACGGGGCCTACGAGCTCTCCGCCGACGAGCGCTCACGCGTCGAGCGCGTGATCCTGACCGACGGGCGGCCGGCGCTCGAATGGGTCGGCAAGCCGGCCTCCGCCATCCTCGAGGCCATCGGGGTGGAGCCCCCGGCCGGGGTGCGGCTCCTGGTGTGCGAGGCGGACCGGGACCACCCCTTCGTCGTGCACGAGCTCATGATGCCCGTGCTCGGCCTGGTGCGCGTCCCTGATGTGGGAGCGGCCATCGACCTGGCGTGCGAGCTCGAGCACGGCAACCGCCACACGGCCATCATGCATTCGCGCAACGTGTCCAACCTGACCCGCATGGGCAAGCTCATCCAGACCACCGTCTTCGTCAAGAACGGCCCCTCGTTCAACGGGATCGGCATCGGCGGGGAGGGCTACTGCACGTTCACCATCGCGGGGCCGACAGGCGAGGGGCTCACCCGGGCACGCAACTTCGCCCGGTCGCGGCGGTGCGTGCTCGTCGGCGACCTGAACGTGCGGTGACGATGACGCCGATCAGGATCGCGGTCACGGGGGCGGCCGGGCAGATCGGGTACTCGCTGGTCTACCGGATCGCCGCGGGGGACGTGTTCGGGGACCGGCCGGTCGAGCTGCGGCTGCTGGACCTTCCCCAGGCGGTGCCAGCTCTGGCCGGGGTCGCCATGGAACTCGAGGACTGCGCCTCGCCCGTTCTCGCGGGGATCGAGGTCGGGGACGACCCCCGCCGCCTCTTCGAGGGCGTGAACGTGGCGATGCTCGTCGGCGCCTCCCCGAGGACCGCGGGGATGGAGCGTTCTGACCTCCTGAAGGCGAACGGCGCCATCTTCGCCGCCCAGGGGAGGGCGCTGGCCGCCTCGGCCGCGTCGGACCTGAGGGTGGTGGTCACGGGCAACCCCGCCAACACCAATGCGCTGATCGCGCAACGAAATGCCGACGGCGTGCCGCCGGAGAGGTTCACCGCCCTGACCCGCCTCGACCACGACCGGGCCGTGTCGCTGCTGGCCCGCAAGGTTCGCAGGCCGGCCTCCGACGTGACGCGGATGACCATCTGGGGCAACCACTCCACCACTCAGTACCCGGATGTCTACAACGCGCAGATCTGCGGCCGGCCGGCCACGGACTGGGTGGACGACGGATGGGTGGCGTTCGACTACATCCCGCAGGTCGCCCGACGGGGAGCGGCGGTGATCGCCGCACGCGGGAAGTCGAGCGCCGCCTCGGCCGCGAACGCGACCATCTCCCACGTCAGGGACTGGTTCGCCGGCACGCCGGTTGGCGGCTGGACCTCCATGGCGGTGGTGAGCGACGGCTCCTACGGGGTCCCGGAGGGGCTGGTGAGTTCCTTCCCCGTCTGCGCCGGCGAGGGTGGGTGGTCGATCGTGCCTGGCCTCGAGCTGAATGCGTTCTCGCGCACCAAAATCGCGGCGTCGGTGGACGAACTGCGCCGCGAGGAGGAGACCGTGAATCGGCTAGGACTCATCCCCGGCTGAGGCGCCCGGCCCCAGCACAACCCCGTAGTCGACCCAGTGGTGGCTCACCGAGCCCGGTGCCGAAAGAGGGGTTTCACTGACCCACCCCCTGTGCTATCAAGGACTTGTACCGGCCTCGCCCGGGGGCTGTACCGCCCGAAAGCAGATGTCACTGCCGACAGGTTGCTCCAGTGCCCGACCCCGAATCGGGGCTGTCTACAGGGGGGATTCTTGATGCCAGGGCTTTACCACCTCAGTGTCGATGTGGGTGCCAGCCAGATCAGCGCTGCCACCGCTCGGCTGGCTCGCGACGGCGGCATCACGGCCGACGCCGTGCCGCTGGGCCGCCGCAACGACCAGGTGCCGGCCGTCGCCTTCATCGAGTCCGACGGCAACGTCCTGGTCGGCGACGAGGCGCAGCTCCTGGGCCACTCCGCGCCGGAGAGACTGATCAGGGAGTTCACCCGCAGCGTCGGTGACGACGTTCCCCTTTCCGTGGGCGGGTTGACGATCACCGCTGAGCATCTCTTCGCCACTGCTGTCGCGGCCGTCGTCGACGCCGTGAGAGAGCGCGAGGGTGAGCCTCCCGCCGCCGTCGTCGTGACCTATCCCACCAACTGGGGCCCACACCGCCTCGGCCTCATCCGGTCCGCTCTCACCGAGGTCGGGCTCGACGACGCAGCACTCGTCCCCGGGGTTGTGGCCGCGGCGCTCGACCACGACTCCGTGCACCCGCTCGAGGTCGGGCAGGCGATGGCCGTCCATGACATGGGCGGCACCTCGTACCACGCCGCCGTGCTCCGCAAGGCCGAGGACGGTTCGCTCGAGGTGCTCGGGCAACCGCGCGACATCGAGGACCTCGGCGGGCTGGACTTCGACGACGCCGTCCTCCGCCATGTCCTCAAGGCGGCCGGTGTCTCCCCCGCCGCGATAGTCGACGGACCCGATGCTCAGGCCGCCCTCAGGCAGCTGCGGGGCGAATGCGTCGACGCCAAGGAGTCGCTCTCCTTCGACGCGCAGGCCACCATCCCGGTGCTCCTTCCCGGGCATTCCACGGCGGTGCGGCTCACCCGCTCCGAGTTCGAGGCCATGACCGCACACCTGGTGGATCGCACGGTGGACAGCCTCGACGCGACTCTCGAGTCCGCCCGTGTCGAGCCGGAGCAACTGGCCACCATCCTGCTGGTCGGCGGCACCTCGCGCATCCCCCGGGTCGCGCAGCGGCTCTCGGAGGCCTTCAACCGACCCATCAGCATGCCCGAGCACCCCGCCTCGGCCATCGCCGTCGGGGCTGCCCGCTCGTCGCTGGCGATGGCGCACAGGCGCGCGGTCCCCGCTGTCGTGGACCAGACACCGGCGACGGTGGCCGTGGTTCCCCAGGCCCCGCACGCTCTCGCCGCCCCACAGCCGCCGGTGGCCTCCTCGCCCTGGATCCGGGTCCTGTCGTTGGTGACACTCAGCTCCGTCGCCGTCGCGGCGACGGTCCTACTGACCAGTTCACTGACGGGAGGGTTCGGTTTCCTCGGCAGCGCCGCACCGGCCGCGCTCCTGGGCAACCCGTCTCCTACGCCCACTCCCTCGGCCTCGGCGCCGGCAGACCCCACCGCCCCGGCGTCCGAGCCGGCGGCCGTCCCCGCCGGCGCCGCCCCCGAGCCGGTGGACGCGGCGCCGGGCGTTCCGGCAGAGGTGACCGTCGTGCAGCCGGCGACCAGCTCCCCCGGTCTCACCCCTCGCCCGGTGAGTCAGTACGTTCCGAGCACGCCTGAGGACGCCGCGAGCCCCACGCCGCGCTCCTCGACACCCGCCACGTCCCGTCCTCCGTTGTCGACGCCCACCACCCCCGGCACGCAGCTGCCCCCGAATACCAGCGTGCCGCCCCCCACCACTCAGCCGCCCACGTCGAACCCCACAACGCCCGGTCCGACCACCCCGGCACCAGATCCCACCACCGCGGCACCGGACCCGACGACGCCGGCACCGGACCCGACGACACCTGCACCGGACCCCACCACCCCTGCACCCGACCCCACCACACCGGCACCGGACCCCACCACACCTGCACCCGACCCGACGACGCCAGCACCGGACCCGACGACGCCTGAGCCGGATCCCACCACCCAGGAGCCCGCGCCGACCTCGGTGGCCCCGCCTGAGCCCGATCCGGTTCCGACGCAGGATCCGACGCCTGAGCCGCCTCCGTCCACCACACCGGAACCCGTGGCGGTGTGACCATGCACGTCACACCCTCCGAGGCGCTGAGGACCCCGCTGCTCGCAGCCCCGGGGCAGGCTCGGTCGCACATCCGCGACATCAGCGAGGCACCCCGGCCGCGCGCCTACATCGTCGGCGCCGCGGGCTCCGGGAAGACGGCCCTCCTGCGTCAACTGCGGGACCTCCTCGGTGCGCGGGGTGCCGTGTTCCATGTCCTCGACGAGAGAATGGACCCGGCTTCGGTCCCCCCGTCGGAGGTGCTCATCGTCGACGGGCTCCACCTGCTGGACGCAGCCCGGGTCGAGGCGGTCCGGCTCCGGGCCCAGGATCCCGAAGCCGCCCTCGTCGTGGCGACCCGCCCATGGCCGCGCTCCAGCGCCGGGTCGGCGATCGCGCGCCGCCTGGGCGCGGACTCGCCGTCGATCGTGCTTGGCCCGGCCACGCGTTCGGAGGTCGTCGACCTGCTGAAGGAACAAGGTCGTACCCTCTCTTCGGCCTGCATCGACGCGATCCTCGCGCTCACGGGTGGGCTGGGCTGGCTGGTGGCGCGGGCGATAGACGCCCATGACTCGGGTCCCTGCACCGATCCGCTCCGTCACGCGGACCTCTGGCGATCGGTCGAGGCGCACGTGAGCCACCGCCTGGACCTTCTCGACGACGGCCGGCTCGCGCACTTCCTCGAACTGCTCGCGCTGGTCCGTGACGGTCACGCCGGCCCTGACGGCGAGGACGTATCGGACCTCATCGCGCAGGGCTACGCCGAGGGACTGCTGCTGCGCAACGGGACGATGGTCCCGGTGGTGCGGTCCGCCATCCGCGAGGCGCTGCCCCCCCAGCGCCTCGCGGACCTCGGCGCCGACGCCGTCGACGAGATCGCGGCGGCCGTGGCAGCCGGGGACGAGCCCTCCCGTGCCTGGGTCCTGGCCGCGGGTGACGCCAGGCTGGGTGCCTCGCTGGCCGAGCACGGAGATCACCTCCTGCAGGCTGATCCTGAACGCGCCGCGGACCTGTACGACCTTGCCTCGAAGTACGGCTTCGCCGGGCGGGACCTGAACCTGCATCGGGCGATGGCTGCATGGCGCGTGGGAGACCTCGACGCCGCCGCGGGCTTCGTCGACGCCAGTTGGCCGCAGGCCGACCCCGCCCAGCGCATGGCTCTGGCAGACGTGTCGGCGGCCTGTTGGGCCGCCCGCGGGATGATGAGCACCGGCAGCGACGTCTACTCGCTTCTGACCACGACCGACGGCGAGACCTCGGTCAAGGCGACGATCGCCGATGTGGCCGCCGGGTCCGCGGAGAGGCTCGCCGATGTGCGGCACTCCGTCTCACCCGATGAGGCCGGATCGATGTCGACCCTGTCCATCGCTCTGCGGGAGTTGGAGAGCGGTCTGCGCGCGTCCCTTGACGCGGCGCCCTCTTCGTCGGCGCTCACCCACCTTGTCAGGGCCTCCGAGTTGCACACGGCAGCCCGTACCTCGGATCCCGTGCCTGAACTGCCCGCTGTCGTGGCCGCGTCGGTGGCCCTGGGCTCCGGAGACCTCGCGACCGCGCGGCGTGTGATCGACGGCGCAGTCGCGGGTTCGCAAGGCGGGCAGTGGGCCCACCGACGGCTCCTCCTCTGGCAGGCCTGGATCGCCATTCAGGGCGAGCGCCCGACGGACGCCCGCCAGGCCCTGCAGAGGGCGGAGACGCTCCCCCCGCCCACGTCGCCGCGTGATGAACTGCTACGTCAGAGCGTGCTCGTCTCGCTCGCGAGGCGGTATGCGGACATGGCCAGCCTTGAGGCGGCCTGGGCCGAGGCCATGCCGGGCGTCCGACACGTTGAGGTCGACCTCTACACCATCCTGCCCCTCAGCTCCCTGATATGCGCCGCTGCGCGCGTGGGGGATGCCACCACTCTCCACCCCCATTTCGTGAGCGCTCTGGACATCCTGGGCAGGCTCGGCGAGCCGCCCCTCTGGTCTGCCCACCTGCGGTGGGCCGGCGTACAGCAGGGCATCGTGCTCAACAGGCCTGAGATGCTGAAGCCCCACGCCCGTGCACTCGTCGCCGCGGCTGCGCACAGCACACTGGCGTCGGCGATGGCGCGTGCAGGCGGCGTCTGGGTCGCGGTGCTGGGCGGGTCCGTGGACCCGGACGCCGTCGAGACCGCCGGCCGTTCCCTGGCCGCCGCGGGACTGGCCTGGGACGGCGCCCGTCTGGCCGCGCACGGCGCGCGTCGCACCGACGACCGGAAGGTGTCGTCCCGGCTGCTCTCCTGCGCGCGGGAGCTGCACCCCCAGGACGTGACCCCCCGACCCGAGCGGGTGACACCTGAACCATCGGGCGCCCCGGCAGCGCCGCACGCCGCAGGTGTACCGCTCAGCGAGCGTGAGGTGGAGGTGGGCCGGCTGGTGCTGGAGGGGCGCACCTACGCCGAGATCGGCGAGGTCATGTTCATCTCCCCACGCACGGTCGAGCACCACGTGGCGCACATCAAGCGACGCCTGTCGGTCACGTCGCGCTCTGACCTCATGGCGAAGCTGCGGGTGTCCGTGGAGTTGGCCACGACCACCCAAACCTCGTCCAGAAGGGCGATCTCGTGAATCCCCCTACCTGTACGCACCGGCATCGGGTCTATCCCCGATGCAGCACCCACACCCGCCGCACTAGCGTGACAGCTAGCGTCACCCAGACCTCAGGAGACGAGAAATGACCACCACACCGCTGACCACTATCGCCGACGCGCTGATCGAGTTCATCCTCAGTCTGCTTCGGGACCCGATCGCCGCACAGGAGTTCTCCGAGGATCCGGAGGAGAGTCTCAACCGCGCGGGGCTTGCAGACGTGTGCGGCGATGACGTGCGCTCCGTGCTCCCCGTCGTCGTGGAGCACCCGGACGTCGTGATGCGCCCGCCGGCACCGCAGCCGATCATCGTCCACGTCCCAGGAGCGCCGGCGCCGTCGAAGCCGGACGTGGTGCGCGAGATCACCAACGTCGCCAACAACTTCCACATCGACAACAGGTCCACCATCATCGATCAGTCCGTCAACCAGAACATCTGGGCCGAGGGAGACGTGACCCAGATCTTCGATCAGGAGGCCGTCCTCGCGGTCGGCGACGATTCTGTCGCAGCCGGCGACAACGCGCTCCTGGACGAGTCCAACACCGATGTCACCATCGGAGACGTGGCCATCGGCAACACCGAGACCAACGTCGACATCGAGGACTCCTTCAACGACGAGTCCATCGACGTCGATGTCAACACCGAGGCCGATGTCGACGAGTCTTTCAACGACCAGTCCACCGAGGTCGACGTGGAGACCGACATCGACGACTCGTTCAACGAGACCCAGACCACGGAGGTCGCCGTCGACACCGAGATCGTCAACAACGGCAACATCGAGTCCCCCGTCGAGATGGCGCCCGCCGCGGTGATGGCGGAGCCGGTCGAGGAGCCTGAAGCCGACTACAGCAGCTACGTCGAGCCGGAGCCCCCGGTCGAGATGGATATCGACGAAAACTAGGCCACGCAGAACAGTGACAGAACCCAACACACGCAATGCGCCGACAGCCCGTCAGCCCCGGTCGGGGCCCGACGGGCTGAACGGCGCTACGCCAACGCCACGCCCCGATCGTCCGTCCCTGCGCAGCGAGAACCTTCCACCGGTGCTGGTCAAGCATCCACCGCCCCTCTCCGTTCGCCTGAGCCAACTGCTGTGGGCCTTCAGCTTCGTGGTGGGGGCCGTCGGCATCGTCTACTTCTTCATCGTGCGTGAGGATCAGCTCCCGCTCATCGCCGCGTCCATCAAGGCGGTGGACGGGACACGGAGCGAGGAGACCTACTCGTCGGCGGCAGACATCGTCTTCTGGTCCTTCTTCGGGATCATGGTCACCCTGGTACTGATCCAGATCACGCTGCTGGTGTCCTTCATGAGCCGCCGAGACGGCATCCGCTGGTGGCAGTTGGGAACTCTGATCGTGCAGGGACTGGTGTTCGCCCTGATGACCGAGATGGTGGGCGGAGGCGAGCACGCCACCAGCCTGCGGCAGGTGTTGCTGGGTCAGTGCGGGCTCGTGCTCCTCGCTCTAGTCTCGAGCGTGTTCCCCGGCGCCATCAAGTGGACGGCTCGCCATCACGACGTCCGTCGCGGCACGGTGGCCTCTGGCGGAGGCGAGCTGTGAGGAGACCTCCTCCAAGCTGCGGATGACCACCCGCCCCACCTCGAGCGAAGCCCGGTCCAGGATCGGCGACTGCCCACGGGCGCGCCAGTGGGCCAGTTGGGCATCAACCCGTTCGAGGATCTGGTCCTCGCCCGCGCCTGCCGGCAGCCCGAGGCGTGCCTCTGCAGAGGAGCCCAGGCCGCCGATCACCCGCACCACTGCCGCGGCCTCCTCCGGCGGGAGATGAACGTCCCCCACCCTCAGCGTGGACAACAGCGACAGTTCACGAAGCCCGTGGGCGGTCGCCCTGATCCGCTCGATGCCGGCGACGATGGCCTCCGACCCCTCGATCGGCCTGTCCCGAAGGAGCCGCTCAAGGGCGTCCAGCACGGCTCGCACCTTCAGGGTGGGCGTGCGCGGGCCGAAGTGGGTCTCGACGAAGCGGTTGAGCTCGTGCAGTCCGCTGTGCTGAATCAGCCTGTTCGCCAACTCGGTCGAGTCGGACACCCCCGTCCGGATCAGGGACGTGGCAAGGCGGACGCCGAAGATCCCGAAGCGTGCGAGCAGTTCCCGCCGCGCCGGGACGTCAAGCCCGGAGGTGTCCGCGGCACCCACGAACCGATCCGACGAGAGCAGCAGCCGCTCCCTCTCCCGCCTCTCGAGCGACGCCAGCCTCCGGAATGCCGCGAACTCACTCTCCCGCAGCGTGCGCGCACCCTCGGCCAGGAGCCCCGCCACGGGCACCACCCCGAGGGCGAGGGAGTTCAGGTCCCCGTCCAGCTCATATCGCTTCGACACCTTGCCCGCGGAGAGCAGCGAATCGATGCGTCCCGATCCGATCTCGTCCGCGCGTGAGAGGACCGCGACTGCGTTGACGGTCTGGGACGGACCGGCGGCCGTGTCCCTGAAGGCCTCGAGGAAGCGCATGTCCGACGGGTGCAGGTGCCGCAACAGGTAGACGATGGCGTCAGCCGAGGACGGCGCGTCCTCGGGGGCCAGGAAGGTGGTGGAGCGCGCCGACAGGTCCTGCGAGAGCGAGGCGATTCCAGGCGTGTCGATCAGGATCATGGACCGGAGAACCCCCGACGGCCAACCCACTTCGATGCGGTCCACCTCGCCGGACGTGAGATCCCCCAGGTCGAGGATCAGCTTGCCGTCGACCCGGCGCACGGGAAGTCGGCGCTCCTCGCCGCCGCTGAGGTGTGCCGTGATCGACGGAGTGTCGGCATACCGGTACCAGGTCACCACGCGTGTGCACTCCCCCGCGTCAGTGGGTGCGATCTGCTCACCAAGCATGGCGTTGAGGAGGGTCGACTTGCCGGCCTTCACGATCCCCGCGAGGGCCAGCCGGAGTGGTTCCTGCAGTCGGCGGTCCAGTTCCCCGAGCACAGCCAGGGCGGTCTGGTCACGGGCGTACAACTGACGCCCGGCGGCGACGAGCTCCGTGGCCTCCGAGAGCACGTCCGATCTCACCGCTCGACTGCCTTGACCCGCTGGGGTGGCAGGGCCGGGAGCTCCGCGCTCAGCTGCTCAAGCTGTTTCAGCTGCCCCTGGAGCAACGCGACGCGCTTCTCCCGCTGCTCCGAGAAGGTCCCCGCCGCCCTCTTCGCCGCAAGGACCGCCTCTGCCAGCGACCGGTGCAGTTCCTCGGCTATCCCGCCGAAGTGATCGCGGGAGGTGCGCTGCACGATGCGCAGGCGGTCCTTGAGCTGCTTGGCCACCTGGAACGTCACCTCGTCGATGTAGCGTCGGACGATGTTCTTCGCCTCGAACCGGCGGCGCATCAGGCGATTCGACGAGTCCTCGCGGTAGGCGCGCCGCCCCACGAGCACGCCCGCCATCAGCGACAGCGGATTGATCAGCGACAGGCCGATCAGCCCGGTGGCCAGGCCCACCATCAGAACGCCACCGTAGGAGCCTCGCACGCCGATGTAGATCTTCTCCGCGGCACTCATGGATCCCGGCTCGAAGTTCGGCAGGGGGTCAACCGGATCAAGAAGGCCCTCTGTGCCCCCCACCTCGATGGTGGGCAGCTCGATCTGCTCCTCGGCGAAGAGGGTGCCGATCTCCTCGGTGAGCCACCGGGAGCGTTCGTCGGTCCACACGAACGTCTCGGACACCGCGTCCGCGACGCGCTGGTCGATCCATTCGGTGATCTGGTCCCAGATGGGCCCCGGATCACCCTCGTCGATGGCGCCCTCTGCCTCGCGCTGCACCCGCCGCAGCCGGTCGCGCAGATCGTGCTCCATGTCGGAGATCAGATCGGAGATCCCGTCGGACAGGGCGACCTGCCACCTGGAGGACCTGCTGCGATAGTCATCGGCGCGGTTCTTGGCGTGCTCCAGCTCGGCGATCAGCGTCGGCGTGTCCTCCGGGTGCAGGATGGCGCTCAGCTCGGACCTGATCGAGACGCTCATCTGTTCCACCACGAAGGTGAGGTCATGGACCGCTGCGCGGACCCCGATGGCCTCCGCACGCGCCAGCACGTCGGCTCTCAGGTGGGCCACCAGCGCAGGGAAGCCCGACTCCGCATTGAGCTCGCGATCCTGCTCCGCCGCGGCGATGAGCCGCAGATCGCTGGAGACCGCGAAGATCGGCATGTCGCCGATGCCCTTCAGATGGCCCCGATCGATACGCTCGATCGTGCGCCACTCGGGGTACAGGTCGGTCTTGGCGAGCACGGCCGCCACGTTCGGCGAGATGCGCATCGCGTGCCGCAGCAGCTGGACCTCCGGCTCGGTGTACTCCTGGGATGCGTCAGAGACCAGGAGCACGGCGTGCGCCGAGGACAGCGCCGACAGCGTGGTCAACGCGGTGGCCGAGTCCATACCGCCCACACCCGGCGAGTCGATGAGTCGGAGACCTCCCTTGAGGATCTCCCTGGGGAGCATCACCTCGGCGGCCACGATATGCCGCTCGTTGCCCGGGTTGCCCAGCTCGGAGACGTACTGCGGGAGCTGGTCGATCGGGATCGGGAGTCGTTCGATGGTGGGCGAGGCGTCGTCCTCCCCCGCCGGGCGCATCAACACATAGGCGGCGGGCTCCTCGCCGTAGCCGACGGCGGTCGGGACGCTCGTGGCCACATCGTCGTCGATGGGGCACACGGGAGCGTTGACGAGGGCGTTGATGAGCTTGCTCTTGCCCTGCTTGAACTCGCCGACCACCACGACACGCACGTTCGGGTCCCGCAGTCTGGCCTGGGTGTTCTCCAGCCGCTGCACGAGGTCCTGCCTGCCCGTGTTGGCCGCGAGCTGGCCCACGCTCCCGGCGAGGGCCACGAGGTCCCTGCCCTTGGCCTGAGCCGGCGCACCTGCGGCGGGAGCCTTCGCCTCCAGAGGCCCTCGGCGCGGCGCGGACGGCCTGAGCGCCCCTGTCTGCCCCTGCGTCCCCGCTTCACTCACGATGGTCTCCCCTTCGACGACAAACACCCAGCAGACACCCGCATACTAAGGCACCCCCCACGCACGGGTCCTGGAACGGCCGAAGCCCGGCCGTCCCGAAGGACGGCCGGGCTTCGTGCTTGGAGCGAGAGGATCAATCGATTTCGATGTCGGTCTCGCCACCGGTGGTGGCAGCTCCGGGGCTGAAGATGTTGCCCTCGTTCTCCCACTCCCAGCTGTTCTCGAAGGTGGCGTCGACCTCACTGGTGAAGGAGTCCTCGATGTCGACGTCGAGGTTGGTGGTCTCCGACTCGTCGTTGAACGAGTCCTCGATGTCGACTTCCATCTCCCACTCGTTGCTGACCGAGTTGTCCTGGAACGAGTCCTCGATGCGCGTGTCGATCCAGGTGTTGCCGATGGAGATGTCGCCCATCTCGATGTCGAACCGAGTGTCGACCACGGTGAGGTCGTCGCCGGCCGCCATGGAGCCGTCACCGAACGCCACCGTGGCCTCCTGGCCGAACTCCTGGTGCACGTGGCCGCCGCCGTTGCCGGTGTCGATGAGCTGGTTGACCGACTGGTCCAGCTGCAGCGAGCGGTTGTCGATGTCGACGTCCACGTCGCCGGCGCCGCCGCCGTGACCGTAGCTCTTGCCGGCCGCCGCCATGCCGCCGAGACCGCCGAGGTTGAGGTCGCCGAAGCCGGTGTTGTACTGGCGGATGCCGATCGAGGTGGAGTTGTCGTTCAGCGTCTGGGTGTTGAACGAGCTGGTGATGTTGAAGGAGTCGGTGTTGCGGACGGAGTCGTCCTCGTTGAAGGAGTCCTCGATCTCGACGTCAGTGTTGGTCGAGTTGTCGGAGTTGTCGTTGAACGAGTCCTCGATCTCGACCTCGAGGTCGACGTCAAGCTCGTTGGAGTTGTCGTTGAAGGAGTCCTCGGCCTCGTTCTCGACGGAGTTGTCGACAGAGTTGTCGGAGTTGTCGTTGAAGGAATCCTCAGCCTCGTTCTCAACGTCGGTGTTGAACGATTCCTCGTTCTCGACGTCGGTGTTGAAGGAGTCCTCAGCCTCGTTCTCGACGGAGTTGTCGACCGAGTTGTCGTTGCCCGAGTCCTCGACATCGAGGTCGATGTCGGTTTCGATCTCGGTCTCGGTGGAGTTGTCGTTGTGCGAGAGCACGTCGTTGTTCGACATGACGTCGTCGGTGACCGTCTGGATGCCGAGAACGTTGTTGTTGTCGTCTGCCATGGAACTATCCCTTCTCGAGACGGAGCCGGCTCTGGCTCCCTCAATCGCCCGTTTGGCGTTGACACAAGTCTGCGCCCGACAGTGGCCCGTAGCAGCGGGGGTGACCCCGGAAACTCCCCCTCCCGGTATGGGGGTTGGGGAGGGGGGTATCGGGGTTTGGTACGGACCTCCCCCGCACCCGGGCCCGAAGATCGCTCGGGGATGGCGTCAGGAGGGCTTCTTCTGGCCCGTCGGCTCGGACGTGGACAGAGCGGCGACGAAGGCCTCCTGGGGCACCTCGACGCGTCCGACCATCTTCATCCGCTTCTTGCCCTCCTTCTGCTTCTCGAGCAGCTTGCGCTTCCGGGAGATGTCGCCGCCGTAGCACTTGGCGAGCACGTCCTTGCGGATGGCGCGGATGGTCTCCCGGGCGATCACGCGTGATCCGATCGCGGCCTGGATGGGCACCTCGAACTGCTGCCTGGGGATGAGCTCCTTCAGCTTCGAGGCCATCAGCAGCCCGTAGGAATAGGCCTTGTCCTTGTGCACGATCGCGGAGAAGGCGTCCACCGGGTCCCCATGGAGCAGGATGTCCACCTTGACGAGGTCGGAGGCCTCCTCGCCGTCGGGCTCGTAGTCGAGTGATGCGTAGCCCTTGGTGCGCGACTTGAGCGCGTCGAAGAAGTCGAAGATGATCTCGCCGAGCGGCAGCGTGTAGCGGATCTCCACCCGGTCCTCGCTGAGGTAGTCCAGGCCGCGCTGGATGCCGCGGCGCGTCTGGCAGAGCTCGAGGATCGTGCCGATGTACTCGGCCGGCGCCAGGATGGTGCCGCGCACCACGGGCTCGTAGACCTCGGCGATCTTCCCCTCCGGGTATTCCGAGGGGTTGGTCACGCTGTGCTGCGTGCCGTCCTCCATGACCACCCGGTAGACCACGTTGGGCGCGGTGGAGATGAGATCCAGGTTGAACTCACGCTCGAGCCGCTCCCGGACGATCTCCATGTGCAGGAGCCCCAGGAATCCGATGCGGAATCCGAAGCCGAGTGCGCTGGAGCTCTCCGGCTCGTAGGTAAGCGCCGCGTCGTTGAGCTGCAGCTTCTCCAGAGCCTCCCGCAGCACGTTGAAGTCGTCCCCGTCGATCGGGTACAGGCCCGCGTAGACCATGGGATTCGGGTGCCGGTATCCGCCGAGATCGTGAGTGGCCGGATGCGCGTCGAGGGTTACGGTGTCACCCACCCGCGACTGCCTCACGTCCTTGACTCCCGTGATGAGGTAGCCGACCTCTCCCACCCCGAGCGCGTCCGCCTTGACCGGCTCGGGAGAGATCACCCCCACCTCGAGCATGTCGTGGGTGGCCTTGGTGGACATCATGAGGATGCGCTCGCGGTGGCGGAGCGCGCCGTCGACCACCCGGACATAGGTCACCACGCCGCGGTAGGTGTCGTACACCGAGTCGAAGATCAGCGCCCGGGCCGGAGCGTCCGGATCTCCCTGGGGATGCGGGATCTGCTCCACGACGGCGTCGAGCAGCTCGGCCACACCCGCCCCGGTCTTCCCGGACACCCTCAGCACCTCGCTGGGGTCGCAGCCGATGATGTGCGCCAACTCGGCGGCGTACTTCTCCGGGTTGGCGCTGGGCAGATCGATCTTGTTGAGCACCGGAATGATGTGCAGGTCGGCCTCAAGCGCGAGGTACAGGTTGGCCAGGGTCTGGGCCTCGATGCCCTGCGCGGCGTCGACCAGGAGCACGGCGCCCTCGCAGGCCTGGAGCGATCTCGACACCTCGTAGGTGAAGTCCACGTGGCCAGGCGTGTCGATCATGTTGAGCACGTGCGTGACACCGTCCCTGGTCCACGGCATCCGCACGGCCTGGGACTTGATGGTGATGCCCCGCTCACGTTCGATGTCCATGCGATCCAGATACTGGGCGCGCATCTGACGCGCGTCGACGACCCCAGTCAGTTGGAGCATCCGGTCTGCCAGGGTGGACTTCCCGTGGTCGATGTGCGCGATGATGCAGAAGTTGCGGATGATCGCCGGGTCGGTCTTGCCGGGGCGCGGAGCGGGCATGCGTCTCCTCGTCGATGAACATGGGACAGGCCATAATCTCATGGATCCGACGGCGGGGCGAACCGTGGCGGGGCCCTACGCCCTGCCGGCGATTTGGCTCCCCCCGAGGGGCTCAGGTAGTCTTGACCGTCGCGTGTCCCACGCATGACCGAAGACCATCATCACCCGTGAAGAGGCTTGCCCAGTGGCGAACATCAAGTCCCAGAAGAAGCGCATCAAGACCAACGAGATCTCGCGCCAGCGCAACAAGGCCGTGAAGTCGGAGCTGCGCACCCACATCCGCAACTTCCGCACCGCTGTCGCTGAGGGTCAGGCCGAGAAGGCCGTCGAACTCTCCAAGGTCGCGAACCGCGCCCTGGACCGCGCCGTCAGCAAGGGCGTCATCCACGCCAACCAGGCGGCGAACCGCAAGTCGGCCATCTCGTTGGCCGCTGCCGCGCTCTGACCCAGACCGCACTTCTTCCGCAGCAGCGCCTTGGCCCTCGGTCGCCAGGGCGCTGTTTCGCGCGTCCGCTCAGTGGCGGCGTAGGGCAAGCACCCCCAGAACCATCCGCTCCAGCGCGTACTCCGCGTTTGTGGCCGCGCCCTTGACCTCCCCGTCGGCAATGGCGACCAGCCTGATGGCCTCCGCGACCCCTGCGACCTGCCAGTTCCGCGAGGTCTTGGCGTAGTCCTTCAGCTTCCACGGCGGGAGACCCAGCCGGCGGGCCAGATCGGCGTCGCTCATCCGCGAGCCCTGAGCCTCGAGGTACTTTCCCATCCCTCGGACGGCCCCCGCCATGGCGCTGCTCACCAGCACCGGCGCGGCGCCGGTGCCGAGCGCCCAGCGGAGGCGCTCGAGGGCAAGGCTGGTGTTACCGGCGAGCACCGCATCGGCGACAGCGAAGCTCGACACCTCGGCCCGCCCCGCGAAGTAGCGCTTGACGAGGGAGGCGTCGATCTCGCCGGTGTCGGCGTCCGAGGCGAGCTGGCTGACCGCGGCCGCGAGCCCCCGGAGGTCATGCCCGACGGCGGCCACCAACTCCCCTGCGGCGTCCTGACCGATGCGCACGCCCCGGCGACGCGCCTCATCCGCCACGAACTTCGGCAGTTCCCAGGCCTTGAAGGCGGCGACGCTCTCCGTGCGCACCTTGGCCTTCTTGAGCTTGTCGATGAGCCCCTTGCCCTTCATCCCGCCCTGATGGATCAGGATCAGGCACAGCTCCTCGGGCGGGTCTGACGCCACCGCGACAAGCTGGTCCACCACGGACGGCGGGCACGCGCCCACGTCGTCGATGATTGCGATGATGTGGGTGGAGAACAGCGACCCACCCACCACCTCGGACAGCATCGAGGTCTCCAGCTGGTCCGCGGTGATCTCGTTGACGTCCGCCTCGGGGTGCGCGGCGAGTGCACGGGCCCTGGTGTCGGCGACCAGCCTCTGCGCGAGCAGGGCTTCGGGGCCCGTGATGAGCAGGCAACTGCCGAACGCCGATGAAGTCACGAGCCCAAGCATGCCAGTGACCACCGACGGCCCGCGCGTTCAGCCACTCCGCCACGTGCGGACTCTCAGCCGCTCCCCTGCGAGCTCGACCGCGATGGAGCCGTGCTGGTCGGTCCGGACCACCTCCATACCCAGGCGTTGGGCCAGCTGCACGGTGCTCGGCGCGGGGTGCCCGTAGTCGTTGTCGAGGCCGGAGGATGCGACGCCCAGCGCCGCACCCGACGCCGCGAAGAACCGGGGCTCCTGCCGCGAGGAGCCGTGATGGGGCAGCTTGAGCACGTGGGCGTTCAGGGACACGCCGTGGACCTCGGCGGCGCGCAGCGCCACGGACTGTCCGGCCGGCTCCGCGTCGCCCGCCAGCAGCACCCTGAGCCCGCGAACCTCAGCCACCCCCACCACCGAGGCGTCGTTCTCGGGCGAGCCCTCTCCCTCCGCCTCCGGCACACCTCCCCCAGCCGGCTCCCACACCGACGCGGTTCGCCACCGCACCTCGCCCACCGTGAGCTGCTGACCGGGTTCCGCGCGCCGCACCTCCGCCGCCACTGCCCGGGCGGCGTCCAGCAGCCATGGTGGGTGGGTTCCCGCCCGGGTGAGGATCAACTGGGGGCGGTACCGGGCGATGATCTCCGCTGCTCCCCCGGTGTGGTCCGCGTGCCAGTGGGTCAGGATGAGCAGCGGCACGGATGTGACGCCCAGGGAGGTCAGGCACTCCTCCGTGGGAGCAGCCTCAGGCCCCGCGTCAACGAGCACAGCCGCCCCCTGGCCGGCCGCCAGCACCGTCGAGTCGCCCTGCCCGACGTCGCAGAACGCCGCTGCCCAGGGCCCCGGCCACCCCAGCGGTATGGGGCGCACGAGCGTGGCCGCGATGACGACCACCAGCAGGGCCGCCCCACCCAGGGGAGACCTGAGGATCGACGGAAGCACCATCGCAGCGGCGGCCACCGCCACCACCACCACGGCCATCCCACTCGTCGACGCCTCCCAGTCCCACGTCGCCGATGGAAGGGCGGCCCCCGCCTCCGCCAGCCACAGGATGGGCTGCGAGCACCATCCGGCGAGCCAGCCGGGCCCCGCGGCCAGGGCCGGCACCCACCACAGGAGCGCCGCGGCCAGCCCGAGGACTGTCGTGGGGCCGACGAAGGGGCCGGCCAGCGCGTTGGTGAGAACGCCGACCACCGAGACCTGGTCGCTGATCCGCGTCACGAGCGGCTGTGTGGCGAGCTGGGCCGCGAGGGGGACGGCCACGGCCTCGGCAGCCCACCTCGGCATCCACCGCGCCATCGCCCGGACCAGCGGCGGACCGAGCAGCACGATCCCGACGCAGGCGGTGACCGACAGCGCGAAGCCGACTGACCTCGCAAGCCACGGATCCAGCCACGTCAGGGCAAGCACCGCGACGCTGAGCGCCCGGACGCTGCGGTGTCCCGCTGACACCCCCACGGCCGCCAGGGCGACCAGCCCCATGGCCGTCGCCCTCAGCACCGAGGGTTCCTGGCCGCACACCGCGACGAACACGGCGACGCCGACGATCGCCGCGGCACGGACGGACCACCCTCGGAGACCCACCGACCTGGCCACGGTGAGGATCACTCCGAGCATGAGGGTGAGGTTGGCCCCCGAGACCGCCATGAGGTGCGTCAGCCCCGTGGCCTGGAAGCGCCGCTTCATCTCTTCATCGACGCGGGACGTGTCCCCCACCACCAGAGAGGGGACCAACGCGGCCTGGCTCGGTGGCGAGTGGGCGACGGCGGCCCGGAGGCCCTGCCGCATCGCACCCGCACCCGCATCCACCACCGAGGGCCCGCGCGCCAAATCGCCGAACTGACGGACGCTGAGCACCGCCGCGACCCCCTCATCCGGCCTGGGCGCGCGGAGCCGGACGCCTGCGACGTACTCGGCGCCGGCGACGGCCTCCCGCATGGCCTCGCCCGTGTCCCCTGTGCCCAGCAGGACGACCGGGACCGCCGCCTCGATCCGCTGACCGCGCGCCTCCACCCAGACCAGTCCGGCCCTGGCCACCACGATGCCCGACGTCACCTGCGGCTCACCCTGGATCCGGACCCTCACTGTGCCCACGGCCCCGGCGGACGCCCACTCCGACACCGTCGAGGTATGGCGTTGCCAGGATTGGACCCCGGCGGTGAGCCCCGTCACCGCGAACACGACCAACACGAGGCAGGTCCACATCCGGCCCAGGCGCGCGGCCACCGACGCGATCAGTCCGAGCCCCACGACGATGGCGATCAGCGGCCCGGCATCGGGACGCCAACCCGAGGTCCCGATCCATGAGGCCGCCCACGCCGCGGCGGCGACGGGTACCATCCGCCAGTCGTGGCCGGCACCAGGGAGAGCCGCTTTCTCGCGGCCGACCTCGGTCATGCCTGGACCCGCACCAACGGCTTGAGCTTCTCGAACGTCTTCGGCCCGATGCCGCTGACCTCCTGGAGCTCCTCGACGAAGGTGAAGCGGCCGTTCTCCTCCCGCCATGCCAGGATGGCGGCGGCCATCACCGGTCCGACGCCGGGAAGCGTCTCCAGCTCTGCGGCGGTGGCGGTGTTGAGATCGAGCGCGCCCCCGCCGGCCCCGCCGCCCGGCGCCGGGGCGGCGCCGTTGAGATCCCCTCGCGGCTCGGCGGTGCTCCCGATGATCACCTGCATGCCATCGCTCACGGGCGCCGCCAGGTTCAGCTGCGCAGGGTCCGCCTCCGGGGCCAGCCCACCGGCCGCCGTGATCGCGTCGAGGACGATGGCCCCTTCAGGCAGGGTCACCACGCCCGGCCGGACAACCTCCCCAGCGACGTGGACCCGCGCCACCGGGGACGGGCTGGGGGTGGGCGTCTCTGCCGCCGGGGAGACGGACACCGACGGCGGCGCGATGGGCACCTCCGTGGCGGAGGATCTGGCCAATGCCGTGACGGCAACCCCGACACCGCACAGGAGGAGCACCCCCACCACCCACAGGTGCTTCACCGTGATGCGCCGTCTGGCCGGTAGCCCGGAGGACTCCGGCGCAGGCGCCTGGGCTCTGACCGGCGCCGGCGGACCAGTCTGCGGATCGACGGCCCTCTGCTCCTCATCGACGACACCGGCAGCGCGCCGCGGCCCACACAGTGCCGGCCGCCCGACACTGACGTATGTCAGGCGGGCGCGGGCCAGCTCTTCGACATCACGCGGCTCCATGCCCCCATTGGTCGCAATCCGCCCGGGTCGTTTCCCAGCCGGGCTCGCGCCTGTGGAGAAGTCAGCGAGGCACGAGGCTGAGCATCTTGGGGAGGCGCGCGATGACCTTGGCGATCTCGCGGCCGTCCAGCGAACGCTGCACCGCGGGATCCGCCAGCGCCGCCGCCAATGCGTCCTCCTCGGTGATCACGGCCGGCACCTCGAGCTTCGCCCGGATCTTGCCCTGGATCTGCACCACCATGGTCACCGTGTCGTCGACCGTCAGGCTGGGATCCGCGGTAGGCCACGAGCTGTTGGCCACCGACGGGCTGTGGCCCAACGCCTCCCACATCTCTTCGGCCACGTAGGGCGCCACCACGCTGAGTGCCTGAGCCACGAACTCCGCCGCCTCGCGCACCGCGGGATCCGCAGGACCAGGGCCGGCATCGATCGCCTTGCGGGTTGCGTTGACGAGCTCCATCGTCCGCGCGACGGCCACGTTGAACCGCCCGGACTCCAGCAGCATGGACACCTCGGCGATGGCCTTGTGCGTGACCTTGCGCAGTGCCTTGTCCCCGGCCGCGCGATCCACTTGGCGGTCACTCGCGACGTCGGCGGCGATGCGGTGGGCCCGCTGCAGGAACTTGAGGCTCGACGCCGGCGACAGGTCGGCCCAGTCGATGTCGTCCTCGGGCGGACCGGCGAAGATCATCGTGAGTCGCACCGCGTCGACGCCGAACTCGTCGATCTGCTTGCCCAGGTCGACGCCGTTGCCCAGGGACTTGCTCATCGCCTTGCCCTCATTGATCACCTGGCCCTGGTTCAACAGCCGCAGCATCGGCTCGTCGAAGTCCACCAGACCCATGTCGCGCAGGACCTTCGAGAAGAACCTCATGTAGAGCAGGTGGAGGATCGCGTGTTCCACCCCACCGACGTACTGGGCGACGGGCATCCAGCGGCGGACCGCCTCCGGGTCGAAGGGGCCCTTGTCGTAGCCCGGGGAGCAGTACCGGAAGAAGTACCAGGACGAGTCCACGAAGGTGTCCATGGTGTCGGTGTCGCGGCGGCCGGGGCCGCCACACCGGGGGCATTGCGTCTCGACCCAGTCCGTGGCGGACGCCAGGGGTGAGGTGCCCTTGGGTGCTAGTGCCGCCCCCCGCAGGTCCGGCAGCCTGACCGGGAGTTGGTCGTCGGGGACGGGCACCTCACCGCAGGACTCACAGTGGATCACCGGGATGGGGCACCCCCAGAATCGCTGCCGCGACAGGAGCCAGTCCCGGAGCCGGAACTGGATGGTGCCCGTGCCGAGGCCGTCGGCCTCCAGCTGAGCGATGATCCTGGCCACCCCGGAGGCCTTGTCCCCGAGACCGTTCAGTGCGCCGGAGTTGATGTAGGCGCCGTCGCCGCTGGTGGCCACCCCGGTCTGGGCGGGATCGGTCCCGTCCACGTCGATGACCGTACGCACCGGCAGTCCGTAACGCCGCGCGAAGTCCAGGTCGCGCTGGTCGTGTGCCGGGACCGCCATGATGGCGCCGGTGCCGTAGTCCGCCAGCACGTAATCGGCCGCCCAGATCGGGATCCGCTCACCGTTGACCGGGTTCACGGCGTGACGCCCGAGCCACACCCCGGTCTTCTCCTTCTCGGTGGACTGGCGTTCGATCTCGGTCTCGCGCTTGACCTGCTCCAGATACGCCTCGAAGGTGGGCCGCTGCTCGTCGGTCACGAGCTCGGCCGCAAGGGGCGCGTCAGGGGCCACCACCATGAAGGTGGCGCCGAACAGCGTGTCGGGGCGCGTCGTGAAGACGGTGATGGGCTCGTCGCGGCCCTCCGCAACGAAGGCCACGTGGGCACCCTCGGAGCGGCCGATCCAGTTGCGCTGCATGGCGAGCACGTGGTCCGGCCAGCCGCCCTCCAGCTGCTCCATGTCGTCGAGCAGTTGCTGCGCGTAGTCGGTGGTCTTGAAGTACCACTGGTTCAGCTTGCGCTTGGTGACCTCGGTCTTGCAGCGCTCGCACCTGCCGTCGACCACCTGCTCGTTGGCGAGCACCGTCTGATCGGTGGGGCACCAGTTGACGAACGAGTCCTTGCGGTACGCCAGCCCCCGCTCGTAGAAGCGGATGAACAGCCACTGGGTCCACTTGTAGTAGTCCTCATCGGAGGTGTGGAGCCGACGCGACCAGTCGAAGCTCAGGCCGTAGCGCTTGAACGAGCGTGCCTGGGTCTCGATGTTGTTGTAGGTCCAGGTTGCCGGGTGCGAATCGGCCTTGATGGCCGCGTTCTCCGCGGGCAGCCCGAACGAGTCCCATCCGATCGGGTGCATCACGTCGTATCCCTTGAGGCGCCAGTAGCGCGCGACCACGTCCGCCATGGCGTATGCCTCGGCGTGGCCCATGTGGAGGTCGCCTGAGGGATACGGGAACATGTCCAGCACGTAGCGCCGCTCCCGGGTACCGTCGTCGGCCGGGCGGAAGGTCTCGTCCTCCTCCCAGAAGGCCTGCCACTTCTCCTGGGCCTGAACCTTGTCGTACTGACCCGCCTCTTGGCTCACGACTCTCTCCTGCACTCGGCCATCTGATGCGTCCTGGGGACACGGTGGTTCAATATACCCGCACCGCCTCCGGGGCAGGCATCAGCTCGGCCAGCACTGGTCAACCGCGGTTCTCGGTGGGTCCTCAGGCGAGGAGTGCGTCGACCTCGGCCGCTGTGGGCGGCTGCGCGCCCTTGCGCGTGCAGACGATGGCGGCGGACGCCACGCCGCGGGCGAGGGCAGCCTCCACATCTCCGGGATCCTCGGCGTAGGCCGACAGGAATCCGGCCATGAACGTGTCCCCGGCGCCGACGGTGTCCACCACCTCGACGGGGCGGCCCGGCGCGTGCAGACGCCGACCGTCGGGCTTGACGGCCACAACCCCGTCCGCCCCCAACGTGACGATGAACATGGAGAGGCCGTACTCGCCCACCCATCCCTCGGCATAGCCCAGAGGATCCGAGTCGTCGTCGACGAGCCACGCGATGTCCTCGTCGGAGGCCTTCGCGATCCCACCGTTCTTCCCCACCGCCGTGAGCAGATCCTGGATCAGTCCGAAGTACTCGGCCCGGTCCGGCAGCGTCGACGGACGCACATTGAGGTCGAAGCTGACGGCGGCGTCAGTGCGGCGGACGAAGTCCAGGATGTGCCTGGCCCCGGACCCGATCACCGCGCCGATGGAGCCGAAGTGCAGCCAGTCCCCCGACTCCAGCTCTGGCAGTTCCCCCGCCCGCCAGCTGAATGCCGACGTGCCGGTGAAGTGGAAGTGGTAGCTGGCGCGGCCCTCCTCGTCGAGGGAGACCACGGCCAACGACGTGGGGTCCGGCGTGCTGACGGCGAGCGAGAGGTCCACACCCGCCAGCTCCAGGTGGCTGCGCAGCTGGCGCCCCAGGGCGTCCGTGCTGAGCCTGCCCAGGAACCTGGTGTCCTGCCCCTGCTTGGCCAGGGCGGCGGCGGTGTTGAACGGTCCCCCACCCGACCGGGCGATCCACCGGCTCTCGGCCGGGGAGATCATTTCCTCCGGCATCAGATCGATCAGGGCCTCGCCACACACCACAAAACGCATGGCAGAACCCTACGGCACGGGCGCCGCCGGGGAGCGCGGAGGGCTCATTCGTCCCATCGGCGCGGGGGGATGGCGTCGCGGTGCACGCGGGCCAGCAGCCCACCGAGCTCGTGCCCTGGACTGATGCGTGCCAGCTGCTCCAGGCACGAGGTCTGGGCCGCGCCCCGTCCGCTCAGCCACGAGGCGATGCCGAGGAGCGCCAGCACGTTGGCCTCTGACTGGGGCGTGGCGGACTGGCGCGCGGAGACGAGATGCGGCCAGATCCGGTCCGCCGTGTCCATGCTCAGCCTGGCGAGGACCGCCCCCATGCGGTCCTCGTCCTCAAGGAGGACGCTCAGGAGGCATCCCTCCGAGGGGTTCAGCTGCGCCGGGGACTCCGCCAACTGCTCCAGGAGGTCCAGTGCCTGCCCTGCCGGCAGCGCCGCGACCAGCGCCTCCGCCGCCGCGACCTCCCGGCTCGGCGGTGGGCTGTGGAATTCGACCGGGGCCACGGCCTCCCCGCGATCCCCACAGATCCGGATGCCCTCGTACACGGCCTGGGCCTCGAGCGAGCTGGAGGTGCTCTCGATCTCGTGGGCCTCCAGATCTGCGTCGAGCGCCCAGGTGGTGCGCCCGTCGGTGACGAGCGCGTCGATGACACGCGCCTCCCCCACGACCGCGGCGAGCTCCGTGACCGCGAGCCCGGCGAGGTCCGGATCTCCGTAACCGATGATGACGAAGCGGCATCCCTCCACCTGTGAGGAGGCGTTGATGATCTGATCCGCCACGTCGTCGAAGTGGTGGACGAACCAGTCCACCTCAAGGCGGGCGCAGAAGGCGACGGTGGTGCAGCTCAGCCCCATCACCACACATGAGTGGGTGGGATGGAAACCGAGGAGGACGGCGGGCATGGCGAGGAGATCGGCTCGGGTGGTGCCCCGGAGAACGGGTGTGCTGCTCATGGGCGCATGGTCGACAACAGGGAGTGCCTTCTCCCAACCGGAATTCCGGGCTGTGGACAACCCCCTGGGTAGGCTGGCGGGACTATGAGCAACCAGCAGTGGCCACCGGCGGACAACGGGCGAGACAACTCCCCCTGGTCGCATCCGGACCCTGGCTACCGTCCCACGCAGTTCCACGACGTCCAGGGCCGCGATCCCCGCCAACCGTTCGGTCAACCACCGGCGCCACAGCCGGCCCCCGAGAGCCTGCGGCCTCAGCGCAGGCCGGGGGCCCCGCTCTGGATCGTCCTGGCAGCGGTGGCCGTCATCGGCGCCCTGATCCTCGGCATGCAGTTCCTCGGCGGCGATGAGGACGCCTCGCCGAGCGCATCTCCCACCGCCTCGGCGGCGGCCGAGCCGTCACCCACCCGCACGGGCAACTTCATCCCCTTCGAGGGCAACGGCGACGGGATCTTCGAGATCGTGCGGCACGAGTGGACCACGGACGGGCTGCGCCTGCGCATCCGCGTCGAGGTCGAAGAGGGCGAGTACCAGTTCGGGCTGTTCGCCTTCACCAACGAATCCCGCGAGGCATTCGACCCCATGGACCCCCTCCCCTTCACAGTGCGCGCTGGCGTGCCCTACGAGGCCGACGTCATGTTCGCCATGCCGAACGCCGACTCCACGATCGTGCTGGCCACGCCGTCGGGGCGCGTGGCGCTCAACGCCCTGCCGGTGCCCGGCAGCTGACGATGGCTAGTGGTGCAGGTGCACCACGGCGTCCGCCACCGCGACCACCAGCGGGTCGTGGGTGGTCACCAGCGTCGCGAGGCGGCGTTCGACGGTCAGTTCAGCGATCAGTTCCATGACGGAGGCCGCGGTGTCGACGTCAAGCTGCGCCGTCGGCTCGTCGGCGAGGAGGACGGCCGGCTCCGCGGCCAGAGCCCGGGCGATACCGACGCGCTGCTGCTGACCCCCCGACAGCTCACCGGGCCGATGCCCCCCGTGCCGGGACAGCCCCATCCGCTCGAGCAACTCCGCGACCCTGGTCCGCCGGGTCTGCGGATCGGTTCGGGCCAGCCTCAACGGGACCTCGATGTTCTCCGCCGCCGACAGGACCTGGATGAGTCCGAAGTCCTGGAACACCATGCCGATCCTGGTGCGCCGCAGCTCGAGGAGACGTTCCTCCCCTGCGCGCGAGAGGTCCTCGTCGCCGAGCAGAACCTGGCCGGCGTCGGGGCGGTCGAGGCCGCCGAGGACATTGAGGAGCGTGGTCTTCCCTGCGCCCGACCGCCCGGTGACCACCGTGAGGGCCCCGGGTACGACGTCGATGTCCAGCCCGCGCAGCACCTCGACGCGTGTCGCGCCGGATCCGAAGCCGCGATCCAGACCCAGTCCGCGCAGCCGCACACCGCCGCTCACCGCCCGTCCTCCCGTATGGGGGCGGCCGCGGGCCAGACCTCGACGTGCCCCTCCCCTGCCTCGAGGCGGACCCTGTCCCTCAGCCCCAGTGCCTCCACATGCGCCCGGGGAAGCTGGATCCGGCCCGCCCGGTCGATCACCGTGTACTCCTCCGCGGCCTGCGCACGCCCGTCCTCCCCGAACCTGCGGACGACCTCAGTGGAGGTGCGCCCGTCTCGGATCTGGATCGTGCGCTCCACGTGCCCGCTCACCGTCGGGTCATGGGTGACGATCAGCACGGTGGTCCCGGTCTCCAGGGCCACGCTCCGCATCGCCTCGAGCACGGCCGCCGAGTTGTCGTCGTCGAGCTCGCCGGTGGGCTCGTCGGCGAGCAGCACGGCGGGCCCGTTGGCCAGGGCGGTGGCGATCGCCACCCGCTGTTGCTCGCCGCCCGAGAGCTCACGGGGGTGGCGCTCGGCGGACGCGGCCACGCCCAGCACCTTCAGCAGCTCGGCCGCGCGCTGCTCGCGGCCGTCTCTCCCGGTGATCATCATGGGCAGCATCACGTTCTGGGCGGCGGTGAGATACGGGACGAGGTTCTGCGCAGTCTGCTGCCAGACGAACCCGACGCTGTGGCGCCGGAACTCGATCCGTTGACGAGGTCGCATGGCGGTGAGGTCGTGGCCCGCGACCCGCGCACGGCCCCCCGTCGGCCGGTCGAGGCCGGACAGGATGCCCAGCAGGGTCGACTTGCCGGACCCCGACGCGCCCACCAACGCGACGACCTCGCCGGGCTCGACGACGAGGTTGAGCCCCTGAAGCGCCTGTACCTCCGCCCCCTCGGTGGTGAAGATCCGCACGAGGTCCTCGCACCAGATATCGGGGCCGGCATGGTCACGTTGCACTCCTGCCACACCCGTGGGTGTCATGGCACCTCCTGTTGCACTGTGGTCCGCCGGGCGGCGGACCAGACGACGACGGCGAATGCGGCCAGGACGAGGACCATCACGATCCCGAGCGACGCCGGGTCGACCACCAGCGACGCGGAGCCCGCGCCCGTGATGAAGCTGTAGTCCAGGCCGGCCAGGAGTATGCCCGCGACCGCGATCCCCAGGACGACGCCGGCGCCCAGCGCCAGGACGAGCCCCGGCGCTACCTCCCAGGCGACGCTCCGCCGGATCTCGCCGGGTGCGGCGCCCAGTGCCCGAAGAAGGCGCGTCGACCCTCGACGTGCGCCGCCGGCCAACGACTCGGCTCCGACGACGGCCATGGTCATGAGGATCAGGCCCACCGCTCCAGCCATCGCGACGATGCGTGAGAACGCCTGCGACGCGGGGCCGAGTCGCGACCTGAGCTGCTCGTCCACCGTGGTGACCACGGCGGTCCCGAGCTGGTCCCGCAGGTCGGCGGCCACCTGATCGGCCGCGGCGCCGTCGTCGATCGAGACCAGCGCCAGGGTGGAGCTCTCCGGTGCGCCGCCGGCGGCCAACCACCGTCCGGAGTCGACCAGAGCCCATGCCTCGGGGGTGCCGGCGCCGGGGAGGAGGTCCAGCCGGCCGACGATCGTCACCTCGCCCATGCCCCCCAGCGTGGCTGGGCCGCTCTCCCCCGTCGTGGACCCACCGAGGACCACGGGGAGCGGGCCGCCGGCATCGGCCAGTGCCCCGGGGAGCCGCGGTTCGAGGGGCGTGCCGCGGTACGCGTCGGGCACACCCTCATCGACGGACCAGACGGCGACGTGTGTCACCTCACCTCCCCGGGACGTCAACGGCACCGAATCGGCGAGCCTGGTCAGCCGACCCACCGCGGCCACGCCGTCGACGGCGCGCATGCCTGCGACGACGTCGTCGGTCATCCGGGGGCCGGCAGCCCTGATCTGGGCACCGTTGACCGCCCAGGCCGCGTCCCGTGATGTGGCCTCCAGGCTCGTCGTCAGGACACCGCCCACCACCGCCATCGACACGCCCAACAGCACCGCTGCGAGCGGGACCGCGCCGCCCCCGGCCCCCCGCAGCGCCCGGCTGACCCCGAGCGGCCCGGCGAGGCCGCGACCCTCGCGCAGCCGCCCAGCCAGCAACCGCAGCAGGATCGGGTGCACGCGCCACAGGAGCGCGCCCGCGGCGAGCGTGACGAGGGCGGGCGCGGCCGCGGCGAGCGCCTCCAGCCCTCCCGCCGACGGCCGCTCGACCAGCAGGGCGACGGACACGGCGGCGAGGCCCAGGAGCGTCAGCTCCGCAGCCAGGCGCACCCGCCTGGGGCCGGGGCCGCTGCGGGTGCCTGGGCGGGCACCCCACGCGTGCATCGCGGGCATGACCCCGCCGAGGAGGAGCGCAAGGGTCAGGCCGGCCGGCCAGCGGCGCCACCCCCCGTCGGGCAGCGCCACGCCCAGCACGCCCAGTGCGGCCACCCCTCCGAGCAGCCCGAGGACGGCCCCCTCGGCCGCCGTCCACCCGAGGAGTTGCCCGGGTGCGAGGCCGCGGGCCCGCAGCAGCGAGGTGCCCACCGAGCGGCCCTCACGGACGGCGGCCCCCGCGAGCGCGACCAGCAGGGCCGCGAGGATCAGCGGCCCGACGGCGAGCACCAGCGCAAGCGACGTCAGCGTGCGCTGCTCCACCGCCACGGCGTCGAGCATCTCCCCCAGCTCGGAGAAGAACCGCACCGTGACCCGCCCGTCGTCGTCGAGCGGCAGCGTGCGCGAGAGCATCGCCGTCAGCTGCCCGGCCAGGAGTTCGGCGTCCACCTCGCCCTGCGACGGTGCAGGCGCGTTGATCCCGAACCAGAGCAGGTGGTTGATCTGGGGGCGCCGGCCCGAGGCGCCGGCGGACAGCGCTCCGCGATGGAGGAACACGGCCGAGACGAGTTCCGTGCCGAGATTGGGGTCGACGAGCTCCGCGTACCGGATGCCGCGCGGAACCTGCTCCCACCGACGGTCGGTGGGATCGGTCGGCCTGAACGTCCCGGACAGGCGCAGCCCGGGGAGCGGTTGGCTGCCGAGGGCCCAGCCCAGCCGCTCGGCCGCGTCGTGCAGCACGACGATGTCGCTGACGGGCTCGGCCGGGTCCGGTGCGGCCGGCCAGGTCCCCGAGACGAGCTCGGCGTGCTCGGCCAACGTGGCGTCGACCAGGACCGCGAACGTGAGCCGGTGGTAGCCCGAGGACTCCGGGGGCGTGACGACCAGCGGGAACCCCAGCTCGGCGACCAGTTGCGGCGGCCTGAGCACGTCCCGCAGCGGCAGGGGTTGCGCGGTCCTCAGCGCCTCGGCCGCCGCCAGGTACCCGGCGGCCGGATCCGGCGCCGCCTGGTCTCCCTGCGGTGCGCCGCGCCACCTCCCGACAAGGTCGCCCTGCTGGGCGGTGAGGGTGCCGAACGCGCCTGACATCGCCGCCGAGCTCAGGCCGCCCACGGCGGGCGGGACGAGCGCGGCCAGCGCGACGACCACGGCAACGGCGAGCGTGAAGAGGGCCACCGGCAACCGGTCCGCCCGTGCCTGCGCCAGGAGCCAGCGGGGCACGTTCATCGGTGCCCCTCCCAGCCGCCGGCCGCCTGCCGGGCGACGGCGCGGGCGATCACCGCGACGACGGCCCCAACTGACAGCGCGGCCACGGTGACCAACGCGAACCAGCCGCCCGCGTCCACCGTGAGCGGGATCGGCCAACGGGCGTCGGCCCCGACGGCCGAGCGGACCAGCGGCGGCACCACGAGCGCCCCGACGAGGCCTCCTGCGGCGACCCCGAGGAGGCTCGCGGTGAGGGAGACGCCCGCGTGCTCGAGGGCTCGGCTGCGCCCCTGCGCGCGACCGCCGAGGCCGAGCGTCCTGAGGACGGCCGTCTCGCCTCGGCGGGAGTCCAGCTGGGCGACGAAGGTCGCGGCCACCCCGGCCACGGCCAGCGCCACGCCCCCCGCTGCGCCGGTCCAGAACGTCCGGCGGGCGAGGGTCGCGGCCGGGTTGCCGGCCGCCGGGTGCGCGACGGACTCCACACCGGGCAGTTCCGCCAGGCCCGCCGCGACGGCATCCGGATCCCCGGCCGCGACCCAGAGCTCGCGAGGCCAGGGCATGGGGTCGGCGGTGACGGCGAGCGCTGCGGAGACCGCCCTCGAGTCGGCGAGGGCCGCGTGGGGCTGGGTCGTGCCTGGCACGACGTCGACGACCGACGCCACCTCTGCGGGGAGTCGCCGCTGGAACGCGTCGATCTCGAAGCGGTCCCCGGGCCCCAGGCCGGCCTCCTCCGCGGCACCGGACGTCAGCGTGACCGGGACTGCGGGCGGGGCGGACGACTCGACGACACCTGCGGGGTCCCGGCCCGTGAAGGCGACGTGGGGGCCGAGCCTGGTCGCCGCCAGAGCCGACGGCTCACCGGCGAGTCGCCATCCACCCTGCACCGGGGTGAGGAGGGGCGGGACGTCCGGCCGGTTCGTGGTGGCGACGTGGGCGGTGAGTTCGCCGTCGGTGGCGATCTCCGCGATGCCCACCTCCACCGGCGTGCCGGCCAGGAGGTCGCGGTAAGGGCCCGCGACCCCGTCGGGGACGGCGACGTCGGAGGCCCAGTCCCCCGTCGGCCCCAGCGGCACGCCGTCGGCGGCCAGCGTGACGGCCAACTCGAGGGTCGCGGCTGAGGGTCCGTCCGGGACGCGCACGCCCACCCCGTCGACTACGAAGCGTCCACCGCGGGGCAGCTCGACGCGGCCCGAGCCCGAGGCCTGGGCCGGGGGGCCGATGACGACGGAGCCGTCCCACGCCAGGTCCAGGCCGGGGACGGCGAGGTCGACGGCGGGCAGGCGGCGCGACACGCCCGTGAGGAGGTCGCGGACGAGGACCTCCACCCGGACCGTCGCACCGGCGCGGAGCCGGGAGAGAGCCTCGAGGGTCAGCTCGGTGGCGGCGTCGGCCTGATCGAGGATGTACGGGGCGTCCGCCTGCCGACGGCTCAGCTCCGGGACCTGACGGGCCAGTGCCTCCTGCCAGGGATCCAGGCGGATGCCGCCGTCGAGGCTGACGGTGAGCTCACGTGCGCCCGCCGGGATCGGCAACGCCCCCGCGAGCAGTCCCGTGTTCCCAGGTGGCTCTGGGACGGCCACCCCCGCCGGCAGGGACGCGGTCGCGGCGAGGCTGTCGAGCGGCCCGCTCACGAGCGCCACCGGGGAGTCGCCCACGCGTGCGGACCCGTCGGTCCAGACGGGGGCGGACGCGGACGCGCCCGCGACGGCCGCCGCATCGGGTGGGAGGGCGAGACCGGCGGCCGGCGGGGTGGCCAGGGTCGCCCGGACATCGGCGCCGCGCTCCAGCGCGGCGAGGTCGGCGCCCACCCTCAGCGAGGCGCCGCCGAAGAGCCCGGCCATCGTCACGGATCCGATGGCCACGACCATGAGGAGCGCGGGCACGGCGGCCGTGAGGACCGCGCGCGTCAGGTGAGCCACCGCCAGCCATGCCACGACGCCGCGCGTTGCGCGCCGCAGAACGCGCGCAACGGCTCCGGTGAGTGGCCCCAGAACGAGCGGTGCGAGGGCCCCGGCCACGACCAGGAGGGCTGCCGGGGCCAACGCCGCGGCCCGGTCCGGATCCCAGGGGCCCCCTGGGGCGGGTAGGGTGCCCGCGGCGGTGAGCCGCCATGTCGCGAGCGCGGCTGCCGCTGCGAGGACCAGGACCCCGGCAGCGCCACCGAGGGCCGCCGCGGTCCGGCCGCGGTCGGGTGCCGACGAGCGCGCCAACGCCTGCGCACGCCCGGCCACGGCACCGGTGAAGGCGACCACGGCAGTGCCGGCGGCAACGGCTGCGCCCCAGATCGCTTCGGGGACCAGTCCCCAGGACCCGGTCACCACCCCCATCCCGAGCGCCGCTCCCACGCCGCCCAGTGCTGCGCCAACCGCCGCGATCACCGCCGATTCGGCCAGCCCGAGGACCGTGAGCCTCGCGACGGTGGTCCCACGGGCGAGCAGCAGCCGCGTCTCGGCGTCCCGCGATGCAGCGACGACGCGTCCCACCTGCACCAGCGTCAGAAGAGCCAGCAGCCACACGACGCCGAGCGGCACCTGGCCCAGCCGGCGGGCGTCGGCCCAGTCCTCCGCCGCGGCGTCCACGCGCTCCCCCAGCGCGCCCTCCACGGTGACTCCGCGCCCGGTGTCGTCGGCCACCTCCACGAGGGCCTTGGCCCGGGCGGCCCCCGAACTGAGGGCATCGAACTCAGCGGGACCAGCCCCACTGAGGTCCGGGACCAGGGACCAGGTGAGGACCGGCGTGCCGGAAATCGCCTCGACGACCGGGCGCGAGACCAGCAGGGGGCCGCTGACGCCCGAGTGCGTCCCCCTCAGCGCCAGCGGGTCGCCCGCCCACGACGAGGAGCCGGGATCCGCCGGCCGCCAGGTGGCGGTGACGGTGACGGTGACGCCGCGCAGGTCGAGGACGCGGCCGACGCCGATCCCGAGGCGGGCGGCCGCGTCTGCCTGCATCGCCGCCTCGTCCTGGGCGGCCGGCGCCCGCCCGGCGACGATGGTGCCCCGGGCCAGGGCGCTCGGATCGTGGCGGGCCAGGAGCCGCGACCCTCCCAGCGGGACCGGATCGGCGTCGATGACCGTCGAGATCTCGAGGGTTGCCGGGGCGAACCCCGTGGTCAGTGACGACCGGGCACGACGGTCCTGATCGTCGGCGTCGGTTCCCGCGCGGGCACGAATGGTGAGAGTGGCCGGCGGAGACCCCAGCAAGGCGTCCCTGGCAGCCGTCTCGGCGAGGCTGGCCGTCAGCCAGGCGACGGCCCCGACAACGGTGGCCGCGATGAGGACGGTGCCGGCGAGGGCCGCGGACAACGCCGGCCGCGCGACGTTGCGCGCGATGCTCCAGGCCGTCCACTGCACGATCGCACCCTAGGGCATCGCGGTCAGCTCATCGGAGGGGCAGACGAGGGCTCGTTCTGGCTGGCCGCCAGCTTGCGGCGCTCCTCGTGGGCGTCCGGGTGGTCCTTGGACAGCAGCAGGACCCCGTAGACGGCGATCGCGCCGGTCACGGCCATCCCGACGGCTGGCCCCGGGCCCATCCCCGCGCCCTCCCCGAGCACGATCAGGCCGAACAGGACCGCGACGAACGGGTCGACCGTCGTCATCGTGCCCACCGTGATCTCGGCGGGGCCGGACGCGTAGCCCTGCTGAATCATCCAGACGCCCAGGCCGTAGCAGGCGAGCATCATGGCGACGGTGGCGACGACCTGGAATCCGCCGAACGGCTGCCCGTGCTTGAGCACAAGGTCCATCGCCGCCTTCATGAAGCCGGAGGCGAGCCCGTAGAAGGTGGCCCCTACCGACGACCACATCATCGCCTTCGCCCACGGGGCGGCCCGCGTGGCGAAGAAGGACAGGACGGCGCAGATGGCGCAGACCACGAGGAAGGCGATGAACATCGGCGCGAACTCGACCTGCTTCTGGCCCGTGGCGAAGAGCGACGAGAAGACGGTGAACCCGACGACGCCCACGACCGTGATGGCCACCGCGATCCACATCTTGCGGGTGAGCGCGTGCTTGTGGATCCGGGCGGCCAGCAGGACCGACCAGGGCACGGCCAGGATCCCCACGGGCTGGACCACGGCCACGGGCGCGAACGACAGCGCCACGAGATGGATCGCGGCCCCGGCCAGCACGAACAACAGCCCGAGAAGCCACTTGGGAATTCTGAAGAGCTGAAGCAGGCCGGCGAACGTCAGCCTGTTGGACGACGCCACACCGTCCGGATCGAAGGTGGACTTCACGCCCAGGCTCTGCAGCACCGCGCCGCTCGCGAACAGGAAAGAGGACACAACCTGCATCCCGATGGCCAGCCAGATCACGCCGTGAGCCTTTCAGTCGGACAACGTTGGAAGACTACCCTGCGACCGGCCGGATCGGGTACGACCCTGGTCGCCCCTCCTCGATCAGGGTCCGGGGTCAGCCGTAGACGACCACCTTGTCACCGACCTTTGCCGCATCGAACAGCGCCGCCACGGCCCCCTTGTCCCGCACGTTGACGCAGCCGTGCGAGGCACCGTTGTACCCGTTGCGCGCGAAGTCCGCCGAGTAGTGGACGGCCTGCCCCCCGCTGAAGAACAACGCATAGGGCATCGGGGTGTCGTAGAGGCTGGAGACGTGGTTCTTCGACTTCCAGTACACGGAGAACACGCCGTTGCGGGTGGGCGTGAGCTCGGAGCCGAAGCGGACCGACATCGTGTCGATGATCCTCCCGTCGATCACCCAGGCCAGGCGTCGCTGGGCCTTGGAGATGCAGATCACGCGCCCCGTCATGCAACGATCGTCCAGCGTCATCGTCGTGGTCTGCGCGCGCACCACGTTGTTCAGCTCGTCCGCGGTGGGCTTGCGCGTCATGCCGTAGAGCCGGTCCTTGGTGCGTTGGTCGACCTCACCGGTGACCGGGATCTGACGCTTGGCCTGAAAACCCTTGACGGCCTCCACCGTCACCGGCCCGTAGACGCCGTCGATCTTGGGCGAGTACCAGCCGATCTGCTTGAGCCGTGCCTGGATGTCCTTGACGCCGTCGCCCGTGCTCCCCTCCGCGAACAGAGCCGGGCCCGGCCTCAGGATGTTGTGCATCTCGTCCTGGGTGGGCTGGCGTGTCATGGAGTGCAGCCTGTCCAGCGTGGCCTGGTCCACCTCGCCGGTGACCGGGATGCCACGCTTCGCCTGGAATCCCTCGATCGCGAGCACGGTCTCCTCGCCGTAGACGCCGGTGATCTTCCCGGAGAACCACTCCAGCTGCAGGAGCCGGTGCTGGAGGTCCCGGACGGGGTCACCCTCATCGCCGGCCTTGAGGAGGGCAGGCGGCGCGGGCGGGGCGGGCGGCGCGGTCTCCTGGGTGGGAGGCTCGGTGATCGACGGCAAAGGCGTGGGCGTGGACGGGGCAGGAGTGGACGGGGCGGGAGTGGAGGGGCTGGGCGCCGCCTCCGGCACCGGCGCCGCGGTCGTGGGCACCGCCTGCGGTGTGGCCCGCGGGACGACCGCCGCTGGTGCGCAGGCGACCAGCAGCAGCGAGGCAGACGCGAACATCGCCAGGGAGAACGCCGCGAAGCGCCGCCGGGGCGCCGGCAATGGGCGCGCACCGTCGGCGCGGGGCACCAGCTTGATACCAGGCATTCTCAACACCGATGACCTCTCAGGGGGAAGAGCAGATCCGTCCGTGCCAGCATAGGCGCCGGGAAGGCCGACGACGCTGACGCGCTCGGGGTGGCGCGGGCCCATGTCGGTTCCTTTCCAGGGGGGATTCTCACCTCAGGTACGCATGGCCTGTCCCGGCGGTTGCACCACCATCCTCACGCGCGCATCCTCACGCGCGCCCGTTCAGCGCGCCACGCCTGGCACGCCAGTCCGGGAGGAGCGCGTCCATCCAGGCGATGAACCCGGGGCCGTGGCCGCGCTCGTGCAGGTGGACCAACTCGTGGACGAGCACGTACTCAAGCGCAGAGGGGGGATGCTCGGCGAGGGCGACGTTGAGCGTGATGGCGCCCGTCCTTGTGTTGCAGGTACCCCAGCGCGTGGTCATCCGCCTGAGACGGATCAGCGACGCCTGCCTCCCGACCCTGGCCTCCCATTCGTCGCGGAGCGCGGGCAGTGCCATCTCCAGTTCCCGCCGGTACAGCCCCTCCAGCCCACGGAGCCGCTCCTCCTCGTCACGACCTGAGAGCACGACGCCGGCCGCGGAGAACCCCGCCGACGGCCGGTCTCCCGCCCCCTTGATGACGTCGTGCCAGGCGCCCCAGACCCGGGCACGTCCGTCGTCGAGAGCCTGGGGCCGTGGTTCGATGCGTCGTACCTTGGCCTGCGCGGCGGCGATCCACTCACGGTGCCCCTCGACGAAGGTCCGCACGGCGTGCTCAGATACCCCGAAGGGCACGGAGACTGCCACCCTCCCGTCAGGCGGAACCACCCTCAGGCGCAGGTTCCTGATGGCCTTGTAGGTGACCTCCGCGTCGACCCCGGCCACCCGGAGGAGGGACGTTGAGGCGGAGCGTCGTGGCATGGCGCCATGATAGGAAGCCGGTCCGACAGAATCGGAACGGGCGCGTGGTCATCACCTGTTCATCTGCTGTTCCACCTGGGTGCGCTGCGCCGGCCCCGGGGGCGGCGTAAACAACCCCGATTGCGCATCCAGGGCCCCGAAGTAGCACACTGGGCCATGTGCCACCCGAGTTAGTCGTGCTTGTGCTCGTCATCGTGACCGCTCTGGTCTTCGATTTCACCAACGGTTTCCATGACACCGGGAACGCGATGGCCACGTCCATCGCCACCGGCGCGCTGAGGCCCAAGACCGCCGTCGCGCTGTCGGCCGTCCTGAACCTGATCGGCGCCTTCCTCTCGGTGGAGGTGGCGCTGACGGTCACCAATGCGGTGGTCAACATCCAGGACAAGTCCGGCGCCCCCAAGCCTGAGCTGATCGCCGACGGCGGGCTCGCGCTCCTCCTGATCATCCTGTCCGGCCTTGTCGGCGCCATCGTGTGGAACCTGCTGACCTGGCTGTTCAGCCTCCCCTCGAGCTCGTCGCACGCCCTCTTCGGTGGCCTGGTGGGCGCCACCATGGCCGGGCTCGGCGTCGACGGCGTGAAGTGGGTCGGAGACGGCACCAAGCTCGACGGCGTCATCGGTAAGGTCGTGCTGCCGGCGCTGATGTCGCCGGTGATCGCGATCGCGGTGGCCGCCGTCGGCACCTGGCTGGTGTTCGCCATCACGCGCGGCGTGGCAGCGAAGTACCGCGAATCGGGCTTCCGGTGGGGGCAGATCGGCTCCGCCTCCCTCGTCTCGCTGGCCCACGGGACCAACGACGCGCAGAAGACCATGGGCGTCATCACCCTCGCCCTGATCGCGACGGGGTCATGGACGGACCTGCAGTCGGTCCCCTTCTGGGTGAAGCTGGCGTGCGCTCTCGCGATCGCGCTCGGCACGTACCTCGGCGGATGGCGGATCATCCGGACCCTCGGAAAGGGCCTGGTCGAGATCTCCTCGCCCCAGGGAATGGCCGCGGAGTCCTCCTCGGCGGCGGTCATCCTGGTCTCCAGCCACTTGGGCTTCGCGCTGTCCACCACGCACGTCGCGACCGGCTCCATCCTCGGCACCGGGCTCGGCAAGAAGGATTCCACCGTCAACTGGCGCATCGCCGGACGGATGGGCATGGCCTGGTTGATCACGCTGCCGTCGGCGGGCCTCGTGGGTGCCGCCATGTGGCTGGTCGGGCACACGATCGGAGGGCTGGGCGGAGCGCTCGTCGTCTTCGCCATCCTCGTCGCCGCGTCGGCGTGGATGTACCGCCACTCCCGCAAGACGCTGGTGGACCATCGCAACGTCAACGACGAATGGGTGGAGCAGGTGACCGACAGGGTGGTGCCGAACCACAATCACGATGCGGCGCGAGAGGAGACCCGGGCATGAACACCCTGTGGCTGGCGCTCGGGGGCGCCTGGAACGTGTTGTGGCTGGGGATGCTCCTCGGCGCCGGCCTTCCGGCCATCTTCGCCCTGGGTATCCGGGCGCTGTCGTACGGCGTGGGCGGCGACGCGGATGCCACGGATCACGAGCCGCACCCGGTGGCCAGGATCGCGGCGTACCTGTGCTTCGCCCTGGTGCTGGTGGCCATCGCCGCCGGCATCGGCGTGATCGTCGCCCATGGCCTCGGCATGAAGCTCGAGTTCAACGGCCTTCTACCGGTGTTCCTGCCCAAGTAGGCCCTCAGGCTGGAGGGATCTCGCCGGACCCGCGCGCGATGAGCCGGGTGGGCACGACCACCTCCGCCGCGGCGGAGGAGTCACCCTCCAGCCGCGCGAACACGATCTCGGCCGCGATGCGGCCGATGGCGCTGGGGTCCTGCGCCACGACGGTGACCGGAAGGGCGAGGTGCTCGGCCATGGGGATGTCGTCGAAGCCCACGAGCGCGATGGCACGGGCCGCGCCAGCCGCCCTGAGCGCCGCGATGGCGCCGATGGTGATGAGGTTCTGCGCCGAGAAGATGGCCGTGGGCGGGTTGGTGCTGTCGAGGAGCCGTGAGACGGCCCTCTCCGCCGATGCCTCGTCGCCGAGCCCGGTGACAACGAGGTCCGCCGTCGCCTCGAGCCCCCGGTCGCGGCACTCGTCCAGGTATCCGCGCCGCCGCTCCCGCGCCGTGTAGATGAGCTCGCTGTCGCCGAGGAAGGCGATCCGGCGATGCCCCTGCGCGGCGAGGTGTGCCACGGCGGCCCGGGCGCCCCGATAGTTGTCCGACACCACCGTGTCGGCCTGGATGCCGACTGGCCGCCGGTCGACGAAGACGACGGGGGTGCCCCGCTCGATCTCGGGCTCGAGGTACGTGTGGTCGGTCCCGATCGTGGTGAGGATGAGGCCGTCGACCCTGCGGCTCAGAAAGGCCTCGACGGCCTCGCGTTCGCGGGTGGGATCGTCGTCGAGGCTGGAGGCGAAGACCGCGACGTGATGGGGACGGGCCACGTCCTCGACCGCCCGGTGCAGCGACGCCGAGAAGGGGTTGGCGACGTTGCCCACGAGGAGCCCGAGCGTCTTCGTGCGACCCCGCCGCCGGAGGATCCCGGCGTGCGGATCCGGCTGGTAGTGCAGGTCCGTGATCGCGGACTCGACACGGGCCCGCGTGTCCGCGGCCACCTTCGGATCCTGGTTGATCACCCGCGACACGGTGGTGACGGCGACGCCAGCCATCGCCGCGACGTCCTTCATGGTGGGCCGGGCCCCTGCCCTCACCGCGGCACCCGCCGCCGCGTGGCCCCCGTGATGGCCGAGAGCACCTCCTCGTAGCTGGCCGTGGCCGCGTCGAAGGAGCCGTTGTTGCGGCCGTGCCGAAGGACCTCGATCCGGTCCGCCACCGCCCGGACGTCGTTGAGGTTGTGGCTGATCAGGATCACGCCCAGGCCCATGTCGCGCAGCCGCTCCACGTAGCTCAGCACCTCCGCGGTCTGCCCGACCGACAGGGACGCCGTGGGCTCGTCCAGCACGACCAGCCGTGGCCTGCTCACGAGGGTGCGCGCGATGGCCACGCTCTGCCGCTGGCCCGCGGAGAGCTGGACCAACGGCGTCCGGAGGTCAGGGATCCTGGCGTTGAGTTGAGCCAGGTAGGAGCGGGCCAGGTCGTCCATCCGGTCCACGTCGAGCAGGGCGCCGGAGCTCAGCTCGCGCCCGAGGAAGATGTTGGAGGTCACGTCGAGGTTCTCGGCGAGGGCGAACTCCTGGAAGACCGCAGCGATCCCCATCGCGAAGGCGGCCTGGGCCGATGGGATGGTGACCGGCCGGCCGTCGAGGAGGATCTGTCCCCCGTCCGGCTGATAGACCCCGGAGACCATCCGGGCGACGGTGGACTTGCCGGCCGCGTTGTCCCCCACCAGCGCCACCACCTCGCCCGCGCGCACCGTCAGGTCCACGTCAACCAGCGCGAGCACGCCGCCGAAGTGCTTGCTCACCGAGCGGAGCTCGAGCAGGAGTGGGCGGGAGTCCATGGCCGTCATCCTTCCACCGATGCAGTCGCGGAGGCGGTGATCACGTCGTGAATGGCCACCAACGCCCCCCGGGCGCAGCCGTCGATCGGGAACGCCGGCTCGGCGAGCAGCTCCTCGACGGCGGGCAGCAGTGGCCTCCCCCGCACCGCCTCGCGCAGGGGGCCCACGAAGGTCTCACCCACCGTGGCCAGGTCACCTCCCCAGGTGATGCGTTCGGGGGCGACGACCGTGGCGAGGTCCGCCAGCGCCCGGCCGATGACCGCGCCCGCGTCCGCGACCACCTGACGGCATCCCGGGTCACCGTCCCTGGCCGCCTTGACGATGGCGCGCAGGTCCATGGGGCCGTGGCTGACGCGGACCGATTCGGCGAGGGCCTCCCCGGACACGACGGTGTTGAGGCAGCCGCGGGCGCCGCAGCGGCAGATCAGCCCGGCGGGATCCACCCGGACGTGGCCGAGCGCACCCGCCCCGCCGCGGAAGCCCCCGTGGACCATGCCTCCCAGCACGAGGCTGGACTCGGTGGTGTGGGAGGCGTGCACGTAGATCGCCGAGCTCGCGCCCCGCAGTGCGCCCAGGCGCGACTCGGCCATCGCCGCGGCGTCCGCCTCCTTCACCACCAGCACCGGCCGCTGGATCCGGGCCGACAACAGCTGATCCACGTCGAGTTCCTCCCATCCGGGCAGCTGGAAGGCCCCCGTCCGGCCCCCGCGTCCCACACTGGACGGCAGCGCCAGCCCCACGCCCGCCACGCGTTCCATGTCCGCCCCCACGTCGTCCGCGAGATCGGCCACGAGGAGCGCGGCGCGGTCCAGCGTCGTGTCCGAGCGGTGATCGGCAGGCAGCGGCAGGCGCGTCGAGGCCAGGACCTCGAGCGAGGCGTCGGCGATCACCAGGTCGAGGGATCTGCGGCCGATGTGCATGCCGACGGCCAGGGCCGACGACGTCCTGAGCGACACCAGCTGCGCCCGCCTGCCAGACCGCGTGGTGGCGCTGGTCTCCACCAGGCCGCTCTCGAGCAGCTGCTTGACGATGTTGGAGACGGTGGCGGGCGACAGGCCCGTCACGCTGGCCAGCTCGACCTGCGTGATGCGGCCGTACGCCTTCACAGCTTCAACGATTCGGGCGCTGTTGGCCTCGCGCAGCGACGGCTGAGATCCCGGCGCGCCCACGACCCTGTTCACGCTTGAAGGCTAGCAGCAGCGCCCGCATCCATCCGGCGTTGTCTTCAACTCCCGGACCCAGGCGTCCGGCTCCAAGTGTTAGCGCTGAACAACCATAAGCCCTAGTCACGAATGGTGGTATCGATTGCATTTGTAACGAAGTGATAACGCTTGACTTCAAGAATTGACGCCAAGCCGTTCGAGCGCTTACGTTCTAGCCATCGGGGGCAGCGACGGCGAACGTCGCGAATCCGCGGAGTCGAAGGAGACACGGGTAGGCATGATCGACGGTCACGTCTTGCTGGCGATGCGCGGCATCACCAAGGAGTTCCCAGGGGTCAAGGCCCTGGACGGCGTCACGATGAACGTACGCCGCGGCGACATCCACGCGATCTGCGGGGAGAACGGCGCGGGCAAGTCCACGCTCATGAAGGTGCTCTCGGGGGTGTATCCGCACGGCACCTACGACGGCGACATCGAGCTCGAGGGCGAGGTGGTGCGCTTCGGCGGCATCAAGGCCTCGGAGGAGCGCGGCGTCGTCATCATCCACCAGGAGCTGGCTCTGATCCCGGAACTCTCGGTCACGGAGAACCTCTTCCTCGGCTCCGAGGTGACCTCGGGCCTCCTCATCGACTGGCAGGCGGCCCGCCTCAAGGCGCTCGACCTCCTAGCCCGCGTGGGGCTAGACCTCGATCCCGACACCCCGATCAAGACCCTCGGCGTCGGCCAGCAGCAGCTCATCGAGATCGCCAAGGCTCTGGCGAAGAACGTCAAGCTGCTCATCCTCGACGAGCCCACCTCGGCGCTCAACGAGGACGACTCGCGCAACCTGCTGGACCTCATGCGAGGCCTCAAGGCCAAGGGCATCACCCAGATCATGATCTCCCACAAGCTCAACGAGATCGCGGCCGTCTCCGACGCCGTCACCGTCATCCGTGACGGCCGCACCGTCGAGACCTACGACGTGGTGGCCGGGCAGGTGGACGAGGACCGGATCATCCGCGCCATGGTGGGGCGCTCCATCGAGAACCGTTACCCCACGCGCACCCCGCACATCGGAGACGTGCTCTTCGAGGTCGACGGCTGGAACGTCGAACACCCGGCCATCCCCGGCCGCCTGATCGTCAAGGACGCCGCATTCACCGTCCGCGCCGGCGAGGTCGTGGGCTTCGCCGGGCTGATGGGCGCGGGCCGCACCGAGCTGGCCCGCTCGATCTTCGGCCGCTCCTACGGGCGCTGGCTCTCCGGCGAGATGAGGCTGGGCGGGAAGCGGATCGAGACCCACACCGTCGCCCAGGCGATCGAGCAGGGCATCGCCTACGTCACCGAGGACCGCAAGACCCTCGGCCTCAACCTGATCGACGACATCAAGAGCACCATCGTCGCGGCCAACCTCAAGGACATCGTGACCCGGTTCCTCCTCAGCCCGCGCAAGGAGGCGGCGGTGGCCGAGAAGTACCGCAGGGAGCTGCGGATCAAGGCGCCCAGCGTCGACGTCGGCGTCGCCACCCTCTCCGGCGGCAACCAGCAGAAGGTCGTCCTCGCCAAGTGGATGTACCCCGAACCCCAGCTGCTCATCCTCGACGAGCCCACCCGCGGCATCGACGTGGGCGCCAAGTACGAGATCTACAAGCTCATCCACGCGCTCGCCGACTCCGGGAAGGGCGTCGTGGTGATCTCCTCGGAGCTGCCCGAGCTCCTCGGCATCACCGACCGCATCTACACCATCTGCGAGGGCCGCATCACCGGAGAGCTCGCGGCGGCTGACGCCGACCAGGAAACCCTCATGCGACGAATGACCACCACCAGCACCTCGGCCGCGGCGCTGCCGGCCTGACCTGAACGGACACGACAATGAAGGCAATCAAGCAAGTCCTCGGAGGCAACCTCCAGCAGTACACGATGGCCCTGGCCCTCGTCCTCCTCGCCGTCGTCTTCGACGTGGTCTCCGGCGGACGGATGCTCACCTCGTCGAACTTCCAGAACCTCATCTCCGGAAACGCCTACGTGCTGATCCTGGCGATCGGCATGGTGATGGTCATCGTCATCGGCCAGATCGACCTCTCGGTGGGATCTGTGGCCGGCTTCGTCGGGATGACCACCGCGTTGACCACCTCCACCTACGGCTTCCCCTGGTGGGCCGGCATCCTCGCCGGTCTCCTGGCCGGCGTCCTGATCGGCGCCTGGCACGGCTTCTGGCTGGCGAAGGTGGGCATCCCCGGGTTCATCACCACGCTCGCCGGCATGATGATCTTCCGCGGCCTGGTGATCTGGATGTCGCAGTCCATCTCGGTGCCCGTGCCCGAGGAGTACAGGTTCTTCGGAGCCGGCTACCTGCCCGAGTGGGGTCCCGCGTTCACCGGCCTCAACAACTCGACCCTTCTCCTCGGCATCCTGGCCGCCGCCTGGTTCGTCTGGAGCGAGTTGAAGCGCCGCGCCCACGCCCTGGAGCGCGGGGCCGAGGCGCCCATGTGGGCGACCCTGGTGCGCATCGCCCTGATCGTCGTGGTGATCGGCTACGTCACCTGGCTGTTCGGCAGCGGCCGCCCCGGCACCTCCTTCCCGATCCCCGGGGTGATCCTCGTGATCCTCGTCATCGTCTACCACGTGCTCACCCAGCGCACCCGCTTCGGCCGTCACATCTACGCCGTCGGCGGCAACAAGGCAGCGGCCGCCCTCTCCGGAGTCAACACGGCCAAGACCTACTTCCTGGTGATGCTCAACATGAGCTTCCTCGCCGCCATCGCGGGCATCCTGTTCGTCGGCCGCGCCACGGCGGCGGGGCCCTCCGACGGCACCATGTGGGAGCTGGACGCGATCGCGGCCGTGTTCATCGGCGGCGCGGCGGTCTCGGGCGGCATCGGCACCGTCGTCGGCTCCATGATCGGCGGCCTGGTGATGGCGGTGCTCAACAGCGGCCTCATGCTGATGGGCGTCGGCGCGGACCAGACCCAGGTGATCAAGGGCCTCGTGCTCCTGGCCGCCGTGGCCTTCGACGTCTACAACAAGCAGCAGGGCCGGCCGTCCCTGATCGGGAACCTGATGCGCCGGTTCCGCAGCGAGCCCGCCTCAGCCGCGACCCTCGAGTCGGCCCCCGCCGCGCCCGGCCCGGTGGTCGACGCGGCCGACACCGTCCCCACCACCGCCCAGAGCAAGTAGACCCCGACATCCCCCTCCGGGTGGCGCCCTCTCGGCGCCTCCCCTCCCCCAGTGCGCCCCGGCGCGCACACCACCGGGCATCGATGCCCACCCCCGAACCGGATCGGCCGGTCGGGAACACCGAAAGGACCATCATGAAGATGAAGGCAGCCGGCCTCCTCACGGGCCTCCTCGTCACCTCCCTGGCGCTGACCGCCTGTGGCGGTGGCCGCGAGGGCACCACCGACCCCACCTCCTCGTCCCAGGCCTCCACCTCCGCCAGCGCGGGCGGCGAGGGCTTCGCGGCCGACGCCACCATCGGCGTGGCGCTGCCGTGGCTGGGCACCCAGAACTGGAAGGAGGCCGAGGTCATGTTCGCCGACCAGCTCGAGGCCGCCGGCTTCACCGCGCTGATCCAGGCGGCCGACAACAAGGTTCCGCAGCAGCAGCAGCAGATCGAGGCCATGATCGAACAGGGCGCCGAGGTCATCGTCGTCGGCCCGGTGGACGGCACGCAGCTCGGCTCCGTCCTGGAGAAGGCGCACGACGCAGGCATCGAGGTGCTCGGCTACGACCGCCTCATCGAGAACACCACCGCCATCGACGGCGTCGTCCAGTTCGGCTCGGTCCGCACCGGGGAGCTGCAGGGCCAGTCGCTGCTCGAGGGCCTCGAGGCCACAGGCCCCGGCCCCTACAACATCGAGCTGTTCGGCGGCGGCCCGGCCGACCCCAACGCCCCGAACTTCTTCACCGGCGCCATGAGCGTCCTGCAGCCGAAGATCGACGACGGCACCCTCGTGGTGGTCTCGGGGCAGACCGAGTTCACCCAGGTGGCCACACCCGACTGGGACAACGCCAAGGCGCAGGCCCGCATGGACTCGCTGCTCTCGGGCAACTACTCCGACAAGACCATCGACGGCGTGCTCTCCCCCAACGACGGCATCGCCCGCGCCATCCTCACCTCGGTGAAGCAGGCCGGCATGGACCTGCCCGTGGTGACGGGACTCGATGCCGAGAACGAGTCGATCATCTCCATCGCCGCCGGCGAGCAGTACTCCACGGTGGCCAAGCCCACCGACGCGCTCGTCGCGAAGACGGTTGAGCTGATCCAGCTGCTGCAGACCGGCGAGGGCCTCCCCGCCACCGAGGACACCGCCAACAACGGCAAGGTCGACGTCAACATCTACCAGCTCGACCCCGTCGTGGTGACCAAGGCCAACGCGGCCGAGGTGTTCGCCAACGATCCCGACCGACTGGCTCTGCTCGAGGGCTGATCCGATCGACGACGAAGGGGTGGGTCCGCGAGGACCCACCCCTTCGTCGTCAGCTGAGATCAGGGGCGCGCGTGCGGGAGCCGCGACACGAACCGCCCGCGGTCCACCACCACCCGCGCGTGGGTCCCGGCGCTGATGACGGCGTGCTCGTCGTGGGCGCGGACGTCGAAGGCCACCTGGCGGCCGTCCACCCGGGTCACTGTGACCTCGATCACGACCGTCGAGCCTGGCACGGTGGGCGCCTGGTGGGACAGGTCGACATGCGTGCCGAGCGTGATCTCGCCGTCGTCGAGGTGGCTGCGGAGGGCATCGATGCACGCCCATTCGATGATGCCCACCATGTAGCCCGTGGCCAGCACCTCCGGCATCGCGGCGAAGTCAGCGGACTCGGGCAGCAGGTGCGGCACCGTCCGGTTCTCAGGGACCAGGTAGCGCATCGTGTGGGACACACCAGGGTGCAGGGACGCTTTCACGAAGGCTCTCCTCAGCTCGGATCGTCGGTAGCCACATGCTAACCGTCGCGCGCCGGGTGGGCGCGGGGTAGCGTCAGAGGCGACGACGAACCCTTCGAAGGAGAAGCCCATGTCCCTCACGCTGATCGAGAAGTCCCACGAGGCCGCCGACATCTGGGCGTTCCGCTTCCGCAGCGACGAGCCGCTGATCTGGGAGGCCGGCCAGTACGTCGAGGTCGAGATCCCCCACGATGCCCCGGACGACGAGGGCACCGCCCGCTGGTTCACCAACTCAGCCGCCCCCTACGAGGGCATCCTGCAGATCACCACCCGCGTCACCGGCACCACGTTCAAGCAGGCGCTGTCGCGGCTCACCCCGGGCGACCGGATCGAGCTGAAGCAGGATCCGGAGGGGGACTTCACCTGGGAGGACACGGACGTGCCGATCGTCTTCGTGGCCGGGGGTATCGGGATCACCCCGTTCCACAGCATCCTCAAGCAGCGGCACCACGACGGCGAGCCCCTCGACGTGACGCTCATCTACGGCAGCGGCTCCGAGGACGTGGCCTTCGCCGACGAGCTCGCCGGCTGGGAGGAGGCAGATCACTCCCTGACCGTGCACCGCGTCGTCGGCGAGCCGTTGACCGTCGAGGTGCTCACCAGGCTGGCGCCCGACCTCATGGATTCGCTGGTGTACCTCTCCGGCCCGGAGCCCATGGTGGAGGATCTCGGCCAGGCCCTCCGCGACGCCGGCCTGCCCGACCCGCAGCTGAAGGAGGACTTCTTCCCCGGCTACACCGCCGACGACATCTGAATCCGGCCGGCCGCCCATCGTACGGGTGGGGGTGCCGGAGAAACGACAGAACCCCGCCCGAGGCGGGGTTCTGCTGGTTCTGGTGGAGCTAAGGGGATTCGAACCCCTGGCCTCTTCCATGCCATGGAAGCGCGCTACCAACTGCGCCATAGCCCCAGGCCGCCCTGCGGCGACTCGAAGAACGATAGCGCATCCGGACGGACTTGGAAAATCCGGGCCGGCCCACGCTTGAGCGCCCGCAGGACAGGCGGAACGCGGCGGCCCGCCACCCCTGAGGGGAGGCGGGCCGCGGCTGTGGGACGCGCGTCAGACCTTCTTCGCAAGCTCTCTGGCCAGCGCCGCGACACCGAACTCGTCCTTCGACTTCGCCACTGCCATCACCGGTACGCCGAGCTCCGCGAGTGCCTGGGCGGTCGGGTCGTCCCAGGCCAGCACGTGCACGCCGTCCCGGTGGCCGAGGAGGTTCACGTACGCGCCCGCGAACGACGGCTGGCTCAGCAGAACCGCGTCCCAGGCCCCGTCGTCCCACATCTGCCGGATGCGCGGGTCGAACTCCGCCACGTCCACCATGGTGTAGATCTCGAGCCGCTCGACGGTGTAGCCCTTGGCGCGCAGCCCGTCCTCGAGGTTCGTCGAGAGCTGGTCCGCGCACACGATGACCACGCGCTGCTCCCCCTCGGCCGTGGGGAACATCTCCACCAGCCTCTGCGAGCTGGCCGTCCCCTCCGGGCTGATCTCGATCTGGATCTCGCTCTCCTCGGCCGCCAGCTGGGTGGTCGACCCCATGGCCGCGACCCTCTTGCCTGCCGGGATGTCCCACCCGCGTTCACGCAGCGCCCACACGGTCTGCGCGGAGGGCAGCACCACCCAGTCCGCCCATCCGAGGATGTTGTCCGCCGAGATGAGCCTGGCCTCCTGGAGGGAGACGCAGTCCACGCGCAGCCCGTTCTTGCGCAGGGACTGGGCGAGGCGGCCCTCCTGGCGGACCAGGAGCACCCGGATGCGGTCGTCCCCGGCCACCTCGATGAACGGCGACTCGTCGTCGTGTTCGGCCGAGAGCTTCACCGACGCCAGCGCCTCCGGCGAGAAGAACCGGTCCGCCCTTCGCGCCTTGAGCGCGGCAGCGACGTTCTCGCCGGTGCGGACGGCGTGGAACTCCGAGGTGGGCAGGCCCACCTCCAGCACGTTGCGCTTGGTGCCGTCGATGGCGAACACGCCGGCCTTGAGCGACAGGATGCCCCGCCGCGACGCGAGCGCCCCCACCGGCGCCATGTAGGTGGTGCCCAGCCCCGTCAGCACCGCGCGCTCCGCGTCGATGGTGATCCGGGTCTCCACGTCGTCGAACTCGCGGAGCGCGGCGACGATGTCCTCGTCGTCGGTGCGGCACTCCAGCGCCAGCGCCCCCTGCCCGGGCGCCGTGAGGATGGGCAGGTACTCGGCGATCCGGTCCGTCAGGCCGAGCGCCTCGACGCCGGCGGCCGACAGGACCACCGCGTCGAGATCGCCAGGCTCAAGGTGGCGCAGCCGCTCCTCGAGCGAGCCGCCCACGTCGACGAAGGTGAGGTCCGGCCGCAGCGCCCGCAGCTGGGCGAGGCGACGCAGCGACGTGACCCCCACCCGCGAGTGCCGGGGAAGCGCCGCGAGGGTGATGCCGCTGCGCGTGCAGAGCACGTCGCGGTGGTCGCCGCGCGGCAGGACCGCGGGGAAGGTCAGGTCCTCGGGCTTGTCGCGCAGCGGAACGTCCTTGACGGAGTGCACCACGACGTCCACCTCGCCCGCCCGCAACGCCTCGCGCAGCTCCTTGGCGAAGATGACCTGCGAGTAGCCGTCGGGCATGTGGATGGTGTCCTGGCCCGCCGACGCGACGGGGACGATCTCCACCTCGTGCCCGCCCTCGCGCAGCCGCGCCGCGACCATCTCCGAACGCGCCAGCGCCAGCGCCGATCCGCGTGTGCCCAAGCGAAGTTTCACCGTTGATCCTCTCTGAGTGACGGGGTTAGCTTCTCACGAATGGGAGGCCGCCCGCGCTGCTGCGGGCAGGGCGTCCCCGATCCGCGCCATGGCCGTGTCGTCGTGGGCCGCCGAGAGGAACCAGGCCTCGAACGCCGACGGCGGCAGCGCGACGCCCTGGTCCAGCATGGAGTGGAAGAAGCGCGAGAAGGCGGCGGTGTCCTGCGCCTTCGCGTCGTCGTAGTCGGCGACCGCCTCGCCGCGGAAGAACACCGAGAACAGGCTGCCCGCCCGCTGGAGAACGTGCGGCACGGAGGCGGCCGTGAGCGCGTCGGCCACGGCGGCCTGCAGTTCGGCCGACCGACGGTCCACGTGCGCGTACACGCCCTCGTCCGCGAGCCGGAGCGTGGCCAGCCCTGCGGCCGTCGCCAGCGGGTTCCCCGACAGCGTGCCCGCCTGGTAGACCGGGCCCACGGGGGCCAGCAGCTGCATCACCCTGGCCGGACCGGCCAGCGCGGCCAGCGGCATGCCGCCGCCCACCACCTTGCCGAAGGTCACCAGGTCCGGCTCGTAGCCGCCCTCCAGGCCGAGCCATCCCGACGGTCCCACCCTGAATCCCGTCAGCACCTCGTCGAGGATCATCAGCGCGCCGTGCCTGGAGGTGAGCTCCCGGATGGCGGCGTTGAAGCCGGGCGCCGGCGGGACGACGCCCATGTTGGCGGGCGCCCCCTCTGTGATCACGGCGGCGATCCGGTCCCCCGCCTCGTCGAAGACCCTGGCCAGGGCCTCGACGTCGTTGTAGTCCACGACGATGGTGTCGGCGGCGGCGGCCTGGGTGACCCCCGCCGACCCGGGAAGGCCCTGGGTGGCCACGCCGGAGCCCGCCGCGGCCAGGAGCCCGTCCGAGTGCCCGTGGTAGCAGCCGGCGAACTTGACGATGGCGTCGCGGCCCGTGGCCCCGCGCGCCAGGCGGATGGCCGTCATCGTGGCCTCGGTGCCCGTGGAGACGAACCGCACCTGTTCCGCCATCGGCACCCTCGCCCGGATCACCTCGGCCAGCTCCACCTCGGCCTCCGTCGGCGCCCCGAAGGACAGCCCTCGCTCCGCAGCCCGCTGGACCGCCGCGACCACCTCGGGATGCGCGTGGCCGAGCAGCGCCGGCCCCCACGAGCAGACCAGGTCCACGTACTCGACGCCGTCCGCGTCCACCACGTATGGACCGCGGGCCGAGGAGACGAACCGCGGGGTGCCCCCCACGGACCCGAAGGCCCGCACCGGCGACGACACACCTCCCGGGATCACGCCGCGTGCCCGCTCGAACAGTTGATCCATGCTCACTTCATCCACCCCGCCAGCTCCAACGCCCAATAGGTCAACGCGATGTCCGCCCCCGCCCGGACGATGGCGGTGACCGACTCCGTCACGGCCGCGCGGCGGTCGATCCAGCCCCGCTCCGCGGCCGCCTCGATCATGGCGTACTCCCCCGACACCTGATAGGCGGCCACCGGCACGTCCGAGACCGAGGCCACGTCGGCGAGCACGTCGAGGTAATAGCCGGCGGGCTTGACCATCACCATGTCCGCGCCCTCGGCCAGGTCCAGCTCCGCCTCGCGCAGGCCCTCGCGGCGGTTGGCCGGGTCCTGCTGGTAGGTCTTGCGGTCCCCGCTCAGCGTGGAGGTGACCGCCTCGCGGAAGGGGCCGTAGAACGACGAGGCGTACTTCGCGGCGTAGGCGAGGATCGCGGTGTCCTCGTGGCCGGCCCCGTCGAGGGCCGCTCGGATGGCTTCGACCTGGCCGTCCATCATCCCCGACGGCGAGACCACGTGGGCGCCCGCCCGGGCCTGCGCGATGGCCATGGACGAGTAGGCGGCCAGCGTGGCGTCGTTGTCCACGAGGCCGCCCGCCGTGAGGAAGCCGCAGTGTCCGTGCGTGGTGAACTCGTCGAGGCAGGTGTCTGCCATGACGACTGTGTCGTCGCCGACGGCGTCACGCACGGCCCGCAGGCCGCGCTGCAGGATGCCGTCCTCCGCCCAGCCCTGCGACCCGGTGTCGTCCTTGTCCGCGTCCTCCGGCACACCGAAGATCATGATGCCGCCGATCCCGGCGGCCACGGCCTGCTCGGCCACGCGTCGCAGGCCGTCGAGGTCGTGGCGGCGCACGCCCGGCATCGACGAGATGGCGCCGGGTGCCTCCGCGACGAACACGGGCAGGACCAGCTGCGAGGCGCGCGGCTCCACCTCCCGCACCAGGCGGCGCATCGCCGGGGTGGTCCTGAGCCTTCGCGGCCGGATCTGGATCATGCCTTGTCCTTTCCTGCCAGAGACGCGATCGCCCGGATCAGCCCCTCCGCGTCCTGGGTCTGAGCCACTGCCGCGACACTCGCGCCCCCGCGCCGCAACGCGGCGGCCGACGGTGGACCGAACGCCACCACGCTGGTGTCGTCGCGCCACCCGAGCAGCCGCGCGACGGCGTCCCCCGCCGACCCGGCGGTGACTGCCACCACGTCAAAGTGCCCGGCCCGCCACTCCTCGACGAGGCCGCCGGGCAGGTGCTCGAGGGGTTCCATGGTGTAGACGGGCAGCACCTCGACGGTATAGCCCTTCTCCCGCAGCCCCTGGGCCAGCTCGGGCGAGGACAGGGCGGAGCCGGGGATCACCACCCTGCCTGATCCCTCCGGCCAGGCGCGCACCAGGGCGGCGGCGCTGGACTCCCCCGTCGGCACGAGCTCCACCGTGAGCCCCGCCGCCTCGGCGGCGCTCGCGGTCCGGGGCCCGACGGCGGCCACGCGCGCCTCCTGCGGGATCCGGAGGCCGAGCTCCGCGAGGGCGCCGAGTGTCGCGGCAGAGGTGAGCGCCACCCAGTCCGCGCCGTCGAGCGTGCCCTCCGGCCTCACCGTCACGCGCCGCTGCACCGGCTGGGCGACCACCTCCGCGCCGGCCGCCCGCAACCCGTCTGCCAGGGCCCCGTCGGCCTGCGGCAAGAGGATCCGCAGCCCGGCGAGGATCGCGTCACCGCGCCAGAGCGAGGTGTCGTCGTGGAGCTCGGCCAGCCGCGACGGCCGCCCCGCCCCGAGGTCGGCCACCTCCGGCGCGCCGTGCCGCATGAGCTCCTCGGCGGCCGTCTCCCCCGCCCTCGGGCCCAGCTCGACCCGGGTGCGGGTGGACGTTGAGCCGTCGATCGCGAACACGCCCGCCGCGAGCTCCCCGTCGCGCCCCCAGGCTGCGATGGGCGCCGCGCATCCGCCGCCCAGGCCGGCCAGCACGGCGCGCTCGGCGTCCACCGCCTCGCGCGTCGCGGGATCCTCGAGCGCGGCGAGCTCGGCCTGGACGTCCTCGTCGTCGCCGCGACACTCGAGGGCCAGCGCGCCCTGGCCGGGCGCAGGCAGGATGTCCAGGAGGTCCGTGATGTGGCCGGTCAGGCCGAGCCGCGTGAGGCCGGCCGCGGCCAGGACGACGGCGTCGAGGTCCCCCTGCGCCACCCTGGCAAGCCGGGTGCCCACGTTGCCGCGCACGTCCACGAAGAGCAGATCCGGGCGCAGGGCCCGCAGCTGGGCGACGCGTCGGGGCGATCCGGTGCCGACGGTCGACCCGGCGGGCAGGCCTTCAAGGGTGAGGGCGTCGCGGGCGCAGAGCGCGTCCCTGGCGTCGGCGCGCCGGGGCACGGCGGCGATCACGAGCCCCGGCACGGCGGCGGTGGGCAGGTCCTTGAGGGAGTGCACGGCGAAGTCGCAGCGCCCCTCCAGCAGCGCGGTGCGGAGCTCGGCCGCGAACACGCCCAGGGAGCCGAGGTTGGTCAGCGAGCCCCGCTCCACGTCTCCCCCGGTCCTGATCCGGACCAGCACCACGTCGTGGCCGCGGGCCCGGAGCGCGTCGGCCACCTGTTCGGACTGGGCGACAGCGAGCGCGGACCCGCGGGTGCCGAGCCGGAGCCTCATGCGGCGAGCCGATCGCAGCCGGCGATCACCGACGCGATCCCGTTGCCGTCGAGCCACGCCCCCACCAGGTCGACTCCGGCCGCGGCGACGGTCTCCAGGTAGTACTCGCGGGCGGAGTGCTCCATCCGGGTGGGCATCGACTCCCAGGAGACGGAGGCGAAGCCGGTGACGTCGGCGTCGGCGAGCTCGATGCCCAGGAACCGCGAGGCATCCGCCAGGGCCTCGGCGCGGGTGGGGAGCAGCTGCTCGGGGTAGGACAGCCGGAGGATCTCCTGCCCGTCGCGGCGGGCCCACGGCCACTTCATCGAGTAGTGGGTCAGCGCCTTGGCGTGGATGGCCTCGTCCCGCTCACCCACGAGGAGCCCGGAGCCCACCGGGGCGTCGGCCAGGGCGGGATGCGAGAGGCCGAGCACGGCGAGCCTGGCCGTGGCGACCGGCGGCGCGGTCAGGTCGACGCCGATCCGCGCGAGCAGCGCGCACGCGCTGGCGGCCGACGAGGCGAGCACGATGCGGTCGGCGAGCAGGACCTCTCCGTCCGGCAGGCCCACGGCGAACTGCAGGCCGGCCCGGCGCAGGGACACGGCGGGGGAAGCCATCCGGATCTCCCCGCCCGCGGCTCTGATCCGGGCGGCAAGTTCGTCGATGAGCCGGAACATCCCGCCCACCGGTTGCTCGACGGCCGCCACCCCCGGCCGGCGGAGGGCGGCGACGGCGCCGAGCAGGGTGCCCGACTCCGCGAGCGCGTGGGCCAGCCCGGGCGCGAACGCCGCCAGCGGCATCCGGTCCGGTGGCAGGGAGTAGACGCCCAGCGCCACGGGGGCCACCAGCGCGGCCAGGGCGCCCTCGCCGAGCCGCGCGCGCACCAGCTCGCCGACGGTGACGGCGTCCGCGCCGACCTCCGGCGGCAGGTCCGCGTCCTGGCGGAGGCGCGCCAGGGCGTCGGCGCTCAGCGCGCCCAAGGCCGGGTCGTCGAGCGACGACGGGATGCCCAGGACCCCCTCAGCCATGGGCCAGGCGCCGTCCGGGCGCCAGATGTGCGGCTGCCCCAGCGGGCCCGCCACCTCGAGCCCCAGCTCGTCGCACAGGGCCCGGCCGACGCCCCCGCGGACCGCGTAGGCCTCGGCGCCGGAGTCCACGGCGACCCTGCCGATCTGGACCGGGGCGATCATCCCGCCCAGGCGGGTGGTGGCCTCCAGGACGGTGACGCGCCGCCCCTGCCGGGCCAGGCGGTATCCGGCGAGGAGACCTGCCAGCCCCCCGCCGACGACGACCGCCGTCACAGCGAGTGCAGGAGGGCCACCAGGTCGGTGAGCACCCCCGGGTCGGTGGTGGGGGGCACGCCGTGGCCCAGGTTGACCACGTGGGCCGGGGCGGCCCGCCCCCGCTCGACGACGTCGCGGGCGTGGGCCTCGAGGGGCGCCCATCCGGCGGCCAGCATGGCAGGGTCGATGTTGCCCTGCAGCGGCAGGCCGGGGAGCAGGGCGGCGGCCTCGTCGAGGGGCGTGCGGTAGTCGATGCCCATGGCCTCGACGCCGCAGGCCGCCATCTCGGGAAGGAGGTGGCGGGTGCCGGTGCCGAAGTGGATGCGGGGCACTCGTCCCTCAACGGCAGCCAGCACCGCCGCCGAGTGCGGAGCGACGTGCCGGACGTAGTCCTCGCGGGTGAGGGCGCCGGCCCAGGAGTCGAACAGCTGCACGACGCGGGCCCCGGCGTCCACCTGTACGCCCAGGAACTGCCCGGACACATCCGCGCACCAGGCGAGCAGCCGGTGCCACGCCACAGGATCTGCGTGCATCATGGCCCGCGCCGCGAGGTGGTCACGCGAGCCGCGACCCTCCACGAGATACGCGGCCAGAGTGAACGGCGCGCCGGCGAAGCCGATCAGTGGTGTGTCGTCACCCAATTCCGCCACCACCGTCCTGACCGCCTCGGTGATGGGGCTGGTCTCGATGAGCGCGTGCCGCGTGACGCGGTCCACGTCCGCCGCGGTGCGCACGGGCCGCTCGATCACGGGGCCCACGCCGGAGTGGATCTCCACCTCGACCCCGGCCAGGACCAGCGGGGTCATGATGTCGGAGAAGAAGATGGCGGCGTCCACCTTGTGACGCCGGACGGGCTGCAGCGTGATCTCGGCGGCCAGCTCCGGGATGAGGCAGGCCTCCAGGATGGTGGTGCCCTCCCGGATGGCGCGGTACTCGGGCAGCGAGCGTCCGGCCTGGCGCATGAACCAGACGGGGAGGCGTTCGGGGCGGTGTCCGCTCAACGCGGAAAGCATGGGATTCATTTGTGGACGATTCTGCCTCATCAGCCAAGGGTGCTTGAATAGGGATCACTGTGACTATGCGCGTGTTCTCCATTCAGCACGACCGGCAGGGACTGCCGGAGGTTGAGCGCACCAGCGCCTGCGTCGACGACGTGGCCGCCCGCCTCACCTCCCTGCCGGAGGTCAACGGGGCCGTCGTGCTGAGCACCTGCAACCGCGTCGAGGTGATCCTCGACACCAACGGCGAGGCGTCCAACACCATCCTCAGGGTGGCCCTCAACGCGTCCTTCGACGCCCCGCCGGCCTGGGACCTGTACCTGGGAGAGGCGGCGCTCGGGCACGTGTTCCGGGTGGCCGCGGGCCTGGACTCCATGGTGGTGGGCGAGCGCGAGATCGCCGGCCAGTTGAGACGCGCGCTGACCGCCGCGCAGGAGCAGGGGGTCACCTCCCTCCCGCTCAACCTCGCCGTCGACGAGGCGCTCAGGACGTCGCGGCGGATCGCGCGGGAGACCGCCCTGGAGAGCGCAGGCCGCTCCGTGGTCAGCGTCGGCCTGGACCTCATGGGCATCGAGGACTGGACGGCGGCCACGGTCACCATCGTCGGCACCGGCTCCTACGCCGGGGCCGTGGTCGCGGCGCTGCGGGCCCGCGGGGCGGCCCGGATCCGGGTCCACTCGGCCAGCGGCCGCGGGTCCACGTTCGCCGACAGCCACGACCTCGTCCACGTCGCCACCCTCGAGGAGGCCCTGACGGGCACGGACCTGGTGGTCACCTGCCGCGGGCTCGGCTCCCCCGTCGTCGAGGCCGCGCACGTCCGCGGACCCCAGCGCTTCCTGGATCTCTCCCTGCAGCGCGACGTGGCCCCCGAGGTCGCGGCGCTGGTGGGGGTCCGCGTCGTCGACCTCGCCTCCATCCAGGCCTCCATCCAGCCCTGCTTCGCCGACGACACCCGCCGCGCCGAGGCGCTCGTCGAGGCCGGGGTCGCGGACGTGCTGACCAGGCTCCGCGCGCGCATCGTGGACCCGGCCGTGGTGGGGCTCCGGCAGTCGGTCATGGCCATGGTGGACGACGAGGCCGCCCGCCTCCCCCAGCGCCCCCTCACCCACGAGGACGCCACCCTGGCGCTCCGCCGCCTCGCCACCCGCCTCCTCCACGTCCCGTCGACGCGCGCCAGGCAGGCGGCGGAGCAGGGCCGCACCGAGGAGTACCTGCTGGCCATGGCCGAGCTCTACGGCATCGGCGCCGACGAGGTGGTTGACCCGGACGCCATCGAGTCCCAGCACTGCCCCGTCACCCACATGGGCGTCGAGGACCTGGATTCCACCGAGGCCCAGGAGGCCATGTGACCCTCGAGCCGTACACCGCGGTCCTCTTCGCGTCCTACGGCGGGCCCAACGAGTCCGCCGACGTCCTGCCCTTCATGCGCAACGCGACGGCGGGCCGCGGCATCCCGGACGAACGCCTGATCGAGGTCTCGAAGCACTACGAGCTGTTCGGCGGCCGCTCCCCCATCAACGAGCTCAACGCCGCCCTCATGGAGGCGGTGCGCGCGGAGTTGGGTCGCCGCGGGATCGAGGTGCCGGTGGTCATCGGCAACCGCAACTGGCATCCCTACTTCGCCGACACCGTCCAGGGCCTCGTGGACGACGGTCACCAGCGGGTGGTCGCGCTGGCCACGTCGGCGTACTCCTCCTACAGCGGCTGCCGCCAGTACTGCGAGGACCTGGAGCGCGCCGCCGAGCCGCGGGGCATCCGGATCGACAAGGTCGATCCTTTCGGGGAGACCCCCGGCTTCGTCTCGGCCAACGCCCGCGCGCTCGTCGACGCGGTGCGCCGGCTCCGGGGCCGGATCGGCGACGGCGCCCTGCGCGTGCTGTTCGTCACCCACTCCATCCCCACCGCCATGAACGAGGCCTCGTCGACGGGCGAGCCCGAGCGTCGCTACGACGCGCAGCACCTGCGTGTCGCGGCCTCGGTCGCGGAGGAGGCGTCCTCGACGCTCGGCGAGGAGCTCGCCTGGGAACTGACCTTCTGCTCCCGCTCAGGGGCGCCGCACATCCCGTGGCTGGAGCCGGACGTCAACGACCGGATGCCCGAGGTGCAGGCCGAGGGTGTCGCGGGCGTGGTGGCCGCGCCCATCGGCTTCATCTCCGACCACATGGAGGTGGTCTACGACCTGGACACCCAGGCCAGGCAGACCGCCGAGGAGCTGGCCCTGCCCTACGAGCGGGCGGCCACCGTCGGGACCGACGAGGGCTTCGTAGCCCTCCTGGTCGACCAACTGCTCGCCAAGGCCGCCGCCGCGCGTGGAGAGGCGTCGTCCGTGGGACGCTGCCGGTTCTCCATCGGGCGCTGCTGCCTCCCCCGCCCCCAGGTTCAGGAAGGAACCCGATGAGCAGGCACCCCGGTCGCGACGAGCGCGACGAACACGACGTCGATCTCGAGGCCATCAACGCGCAACCGCTGTACGCCATGTACTCGGTGTTCTCGACGGCGGCCCCGCTGCCGGGCTCGTCGCTGGAGACCGCGGGGCTGGCCGCCGAGCTCACGGCTGCTCTGGACACCGCCGGCGTCACGGTGCGCGGGTTCTACGACGTGGGCGGCTTCCGGGCGGACGCCGACCTCATGGTGTGGACGCTCGCGCACGATCCCGCGTCGCTGCAGGCGGGCTACCACGCCATCCGGCAGTGCGGCCTGGGCGCCCACCTCGCGCCCGTGTGGTCCGTCATGGGGGTGCACCGCCCCGCCGAGTTCAACCGCACGCACGTGCCCAGCTGCTTCGCCGGCTTCGCGCCCAGGCCGTGGCTCACCGTCTACCCGTTCGTCCGCAGCTACGACTGGTACTACCTCGACGACGCCCACCGCTCCAGGATGCTGATGGAGCACGGCATGGCGGGGCGCGAGTACCCCGACGTGGTGGCCTCGACGCTGTCGTCCTTCGCCCTCAACGACTACGAGTGGATCCTGGCGTTCGAGGCCGACGAGCTGCACCGGCTGACCGACGCGATGCGGCACCAGCGCTCGGTGGAGGCCCGGCTGCACGTCCGCGAGGAGACGCCGTTCTTCACGGGGCCGCGCGTGGAGCTCGCCGAGTGGATCAACCGGCAGCCCATCGGCTGACGACGGGCGGCTACTTCCAGCCGAGCTCCCTGGCCACTGCCACCAGGTTCTGCATCCAGTGGGCGTTGTAGTCCACGCCCAGCTGGCTCGGCATCGCGAACAGCACGTAGTCCGCCTCCGTGACCGCCTCGTCGGCCCTCAGCATCGCGGCCACCTCCTCCACGCCGCCCACCATCTGCGGCCCCGAGCGCGCCTTCGAGCCGTCCAGGATGCCCACCTGGTCGTGCGCGTCGCCGCGGAGCCCGAAGTAGCGGCGGTCGTCGTCGTTGGTGACCGGGAAGACCGGCCGCGTGACGGCGGTCCACCCTGGACCCGGGTGGCCGAGCCGGTGGAACACCCGCCGGTAGCCGCGCAGCTGGTCCGCCTGCTGGATGTGGAAGGGGCGCCCGTCGTCGGCCAGGAGGAGCGTGGAGCTGAGCAGGTTCATCCCCTGCTCGGCGGTCCAGATGCCTGACTCGGCGCTGCCCGCGCCCCACCAGATCCGGTCCGGCAGCCCGGGGCTGAGGGGCCGGATCGGCAAGTCCGGGCCGTCGCCCGAGAACTGGGCCGCGGCGGAGTGCGCCACCGGATCGCCGGCGATGGCGCGCCGGAACCGCGCCGCCTTGGCCTGCGCATGGTCGGCCCACGACTCGCCGTCGGAGAGCCGGTAGCCGAACTGCCGCTGCCCGTCGACGGCCTGCTCGGGGCTTCCCCTGCTGACCCCCAGTTGCAGCCGCCCACCGGAGATCAGGTCCGTGGCGGCGGCCTGCTCGGCGAGATGCAGGGGGTTCTCGTAGCGCAGATCCAGGACGCCGGTGCCGACGTCGATCCGGGTGGTGACGGCGGCCATGGCCGCCAGGAGCGGCATCGGCGAGGCGTGTGACTCCTCGAAATGGTGCACGCGCACCCACGCCCCGTCCAGGCCCACCTCGTCGGCGATCCTCGCGAACTCGACATGCTGGCGCAGCGCGGCGGCCGCGTCCGGCACCCGGGCGCCCACCACGTGGCGGTAGTGCCCGAAGGACAGGAACCCGATCCGCTTCATATCTCGGCTAACGCGGTTGGGGGTGGAATATTCCGACGTTGTGGGCGAGCAGTCGCCAGGCGCCGTGCGCGTGTCCGAGCTCCGAGAAGTGCGCGTTGCCGAGGCCGCCCAGCACCCGGCCATGGAGGCCGAGGAGCGCGTGGATGACGCGGTTGAGCAGCAGCCCGTGGGCGACGATCAGCACCGTGCCGTCGGCATGCGTCGCGGCGATCTCCTCCAGGGCCGGCAGCCCCCGCGCCACCACATCGGCGAGGGTCTCGCCCTCCGCCGAGCGCCGAAAATCCACCCCGTTGGCGTACTTGGCCTCGTAGTCCGGCATCCCCGCCTTCACCTCGTCCCAGGTCAGCCCGGCCCAGCTGCCGACATCGATCTCCATCAGCCGGGGGTCCGTACGGATCTCGGCACCGGGGCGGACGATGGCGGCGGTGTCGAGCGCCCTGGACAGTGGTGAGGCGTAGACGGCGTCCACGTGGACGTCGGCGAGCGCGTCACGGGCCGCCTCGGCCTGGCGGCGGCCGGTGTCGTTGAGCGGCACGTCGGCCCGGCCCTGGAAGCGCTGCTGGGCGTTCCAGTCGGTCTGGCCGTGGCGCAGAACCAGGAGCCGGGTCGAGTGCTCCAGCCTCACAGCGCCGCGTCGTCGCCGTCGTCGTCCGGCTCGGGAAGGTGCAGCTCGAGCGGGATCTGGGGGCAGTCCTTCCACAGCCGCTCGAGGTTGTAGAGCGTGCGCTCCTCCGTGTGCTGCACGTGGACCACGAAGTCGATGTAATCCAGGAGCACCCACCGGTTCTCGCGATCCCCCTCGCGCCGGACCGGCTTGTAGCCCGCGGCCAGCAGCCTCTCCTCGACCCCGTCGACGATGGCTCCCACCTGGCGTTCGTTGTTGGCCGAGGCGATGAGGAAGATGTCGGTGATGGCGAGTTGCTCCGACACGTCGAAGGCGACGATCTTGTGGCCCTTCTTGTCGGCCGCCGCCTGGGCGGCGATCTGGACGGGCTTGAGCACGTCGTCAACTACGGTCACTGGGGACTCCTGATCCTGGGGCCGGGTACAGCCCTCTCTTGGCGATGTACTGGACGATACCGTCCGGCACCAGGTACCAGATGGGCTCGTGGGCGTGGACCCGCTCGCGGCAGTTGGTCGACGAGATGGCCAGCGCCGGCACCTCGAGCAGGGTGACCGCGTCCTCGGGGAGGTGCGCCAGGTCGTCCGGCGTCATCGGCACCCCCGGCCGCGTGACGCCCACGAAGTGCGCGAGGTCGAACAGCTCGTCCGCCCCGTACCAGGTGAGGATCTGGCGCACGGCGTCCGCGCCGGTGATGAAGAAGAGGTCAGTGTTGTCCCCCCGCTCGGCGCGCAGGTCCTTGAGCGTGTCGACGGTGTAGGTGTTGCCCGGGCGGTCGATGTCCACGCGCGACACGGAGAACCTGGGGTTCGACGCCGTGGCGATGACCGTCATGAGGTACCGGTCCTCGGCGAGGGACACGTCGCGGTGGCTCTTCTGCCACGGCATGCCGGTGGGGACGAACACCACCTCGTCGAGCTCGAACTTGGCCGCGACCTCGGAGGCGGCCACGAGGTGGCCGTGGTGGATGGGGTCGAACGTTCCGCCCATCACGCCGAGGCGGTAGCGCCGGGACGTCTCGGTGCGCGCCAAGGCGAGCTCCGTGGTGGTCACTTCGAGTGCGGGCGACCCGAACCCATGCCGATGATCCAGCCGAGGGCACCGAGGAGGAAGGCGAGCGCGAGCGCGCCCATCACCCAGCTCGGCACGGTGGCGGCTGCGGCGGTCTCCAGAAGAAGGCTCATGGCGCCCGATCCTAGCAAGGGTGCCCCGCGGTGGGGACCGTCTCGGCTACGCGCGGACCTGTCCGGCGCCCTCGATGACGTACTTGCTGCTGGTCATCTCCGGCAAACCCATGGGGCCGCGGGCGTGCAGCTTCTGCGTCGAGATGCCGATCTCCGCGCCGAACCCGAACTCGCCGCCGTCGACGAAGCGGCTGGAGGCGTTGACCAGGACCGCCGCGGCGTCCACCTCGGCGACGAACCGCTCCGCCGCCTGCCTGTTGCGGGTCACGATGGTCTCCGAGTGGCCGGTGGTGTGGGCGCGGATATGGTCGAGAGCCTCGTCCAGGGAGTCGACCACCTTCGCGGCGAGGTCGAGGGTGAGGTACTCGGCGTCGTACTCGTCCGCGGTCGCGGGGACCACGTCGTCGGAGTAGGCGGCGGTTGCGGGATCACCGTGGACGGTGACGCCGGACCGGCCCAGGGCGGCGAGCGCGGCCGGGAGGAACCGGTCGGCGACGTCGCGGTGGACCAGGAGCGTCTCCGCGGCGTTGCACACGCTGGGACGCTGGGTCTTGGCGTTGAGGAGGATGGTCAGCGCCTGATCGAGGTCGGCGTCGGCGTCGACGTAGACGTGGCAGTTGCCGGTGCCCGTCTCGATGACCGGGACCGTCGAACCGTCGACCACCGCCTGGATGAGGCCGGCGCCGCCTCGGGGGATGAGCACGTCGACAAGGCCGCGGGCGCGCATGAGCTCACCGGTGACCTCGCGGCCGCCTTCCACGAGGTGGACCGCGTCCGGCGTGACGCCCGCCTCTTCCAGGCCGCGGCGGAGGGCTGCGACGGTGACGCGGTTGGTGTTGAGGGCCGACGACGACCCGCGCAGCAGCGAGGCGTTGCCGGACTTCAGGCAGATGCCGGCCGCGTCGGCCGTCACGTTGGGGCGGGCCTCGTAGATGATGCCCACGACCCCGAACGGGACCCGGACCTGGGTGACGGAGACGCCGTTGGGCAGCTTCCAGCCGCGGACGACGTCGCCGACGGGGTCGGGCAGGGCGGCGAGGTCACGCAGGCCCTGGACCATGCCGGCGATGCGGGCCGGGGTCAGCGCGAGCCGGTCCACGATCGACTCAGGGGTGCCACCCTCACGCGCGGCGGCCACGTCCGTCGCGTTGGCCGCGAGCAGCTCGGGCTCGGCGGCCGCGAGGGCGTCGGCCATGGCGTGCAGGGCCCTGTCCTTGGCCGCGCGGTTGAGCGTGGCGAGCTCCACGGCGGCTCGACGGGCTGAGGTGGCCTGGGTCTGGAAATCCATGGCGCCCAGTCTATTCGGGCGGGGGCCGGACCCTCCCCCGTCTCGCCCCGCCCTCCCCCTGCCGGGGGCGGTGTTGAGCCTGACACGCATCTCGCGGAGAGGGCTTGAGCCTGACACGGCTCTCGACGTGGGGCGTTGAGCCTGAAACCCTTCTCATGGGCGTTGGAACGTTCATATCGCCCCGAATCCACGTCGAGTCCTAAATCCGGCTCAACGGGTCTGTGGACATCGGGAAACGGGACCCGCGAGATGCGACCAAGGAGCCATGAGACAAGACATCCGCATCCTCCTCGATGAGGAGAAGGTCATCAACGCCTCTACGCGCCCCGAACTGGCGAGGACACTTAACGCTCTGCGGTGCCGCGGCGAGCTCACCGCGGTCCTACCGGCGATCTTCGCGCTCCCGGACAAGGCCTCCGAGTTCGAGACGCGCGTCGCGGCGGCGGCCGCCTCCACGCGTCCGTACATCGCCGTCGGGCGGACGGCGGCACGAGCGACGTGGTGGCCCGAACTCGAGGGCGACGTCGTGAGCCTCGCCCACCAAGGGGTGCTGGACGACCGATCCGGCTTCGAGTTCCATGAGCGCTACATCCCGCCTGCCTTGGTCAACAGCGCCGGCCCCCTCCCCCTCACCTCGCCCGCCCTCACAGTGCTGGACCTTATCCCGGAGCTCGGGCCCGACGTCGTGGACGAGGCCCTCCGCCGTCGGGTCGTCACCCTGGGACATCTCCAGGCGGCGCTGGCCATGACGCCCCGACGCCGCGGGAACCGGACCCGACGGGAGGTCCTGCTCGACTCGAGGGACGCGCCCTGGTCGGCGCTGGAGAGGCTGGCCCACCGGACTCTCCGTGAAGCACGCATCCCGGGCTGGGTCACCAAGTTCCACGTTGATCTGGGCCCGACGGTGATCTATCTCGATATCGCCTGGCCACAGCTGAAGGTGGCCGTCGAGATCGACGGGTTCGAGTTCCACGGTTCCAAGGAGTCGTTCCACGCCGACCGCAAGCGCGACGCGGCCCTCACGGCCGCCGGATGGCTCGTGCTTCGGTTCTCGAGCGAAACCATCGTGGCCATGCCTGACGCTGTGCAGGCCATCCTCCGCGATCGCCATTGAGCCGGATCTGGATGTCGACAAGCGGAAACCGCGATTGGAACGATCCAGGCGACGTGACATCGACATCAGGCTCAACTCACCGAAGCGAGAGCCGTGTCAGGCTCAACGTCAGACGGCCAGGGCGACCCGGCTGCGGGCGCGCAGGTGCCGCACGACGTAGACGCCCAGGTTCACCGAGCAGACCACCGACATGGCCCCCGCGCAGATGATGAGCGCCCAGTCGAAGGTGAACAGCCCGAAGACGAACCACATCACCTGCACCAGCAGCATGATGGCCAGGTAGCCGACGGACACCCCGGAGAGGTCAGGGGCCGTCACCATCTCGCGGAGCTGGGAGAGCTGGCCGAACAGCTGCGGGACTGCGATGACGAAGCCGAACGCCATGGCCCCGAACAGCAGCTCCACGCCGGTCAGCGACGCCATGAGGAGGATCGGCAGCACGAGCTGCGGCGCGACGGCCTGCTTCCTGTCACGCAGCACGAACACGACGATGACAAGGGCGAGCAGCGACATCAGCAGGTTGGGCCACTGCATCTGACCCTTCTGCACGAGGAACCCGTGCACCATCCAGGCGCCGGTGGTGGCCGCGGAGATCTGCCACAGCCGCAGCGACACTCCGGCGCTCGTCCCTGCGCGCAGGATCCGGATCAGCTGGGGAAGGTTCGACGCTACACCGATGGCAGCGGCCACCCACCCGAAGATCTCGATCACCCTCTCAGGTTAGGCCAGCCCCGCGCCACCCCGAAATCGGTTCAGGGAGTTGCCCTGGATCCGGCCGGTCAGTCCTCCGCCAGCATCATGTGGTCCCGGTGGATGACCGGACGCTGGCCCCGGTGCCCGTCCTCCGCGCTGCTGTGGCCGACCTCGGCCGTGAGCTCCGCGCTGGAGTAGGCGACGAACCCGCGACCCACGGGCTCGCCGTCGGGCCCGACGATCTCGACCGGCTCCCCCTCGGCGAAGATGCCCGCCACCTCGCGCACCCCGATGGCCAGCAGCGACGCCTTCTTCTCCACCAGTGCCCTCCGGGCCCCTGCGTCGACGTGGAGGAACCCTCGCGGCTCCGCGGCGAAGGCCAGCCACAGCAGCCGCCGGGGCCGCCGCTTGCGGGTGGGGAGGAAGAAGGTGCCGACGTCCTGGCCGGTCAGCGCCTGCTCGAGGTGGTCTGCGTGCGCCAGGACCACGCTGACGCCGGCCTGCGTGGCGATGTCCGCCGCCTGGAGCTTCGTGCGCATGCCCCCGGTGCCCACCTTGGACCCCACGCGCGACGTGTCGACCTTCAGCGCCGCGATGTCCTCCACCCGGTCGATCCGCTCCGCGCCGGGCGTCTCCGGGTGGGCCGTGTAGAGGCCGTCCACGTCGCTGAGGATCACCAGGGCGTCAGCGCGCACCAGGTGCGCGATGAGGGCGGCGAGCCGGTCGTTGTCGCCGAAGCGGATCTCGTGGGTGGCCACGGTGTCGTTCTCGTTGACGATGGGCACCACGCCCAGCCGGAACAGCCGCGAGATGGTGTTGAGTGCGTTGCGGTACGTGCGGGGCCGGAGCACGTCCTCGACCGTCAGCAGCAGCTGCGCCACGGTGACCCCGTGCTCGGCGAACGCGTCCGAGTAGTGCCTGATCAGGAGGCCCTGACCGACCGCGGCCGCGGCCTGCTGGGTCTCGAGGTCACGCGGACGCCGCTTCAGCCCCAGGGGGCCGAGCGCCGCCGCGATGGCGCCGGAGGTCACCAGCACCACGCGGGTTCCGCGGTCGTGCAGCGACGACAGTACGCTGGCGAGCATCTCGACCCGCGCGGGATCGAGGTGGCCGTCGGCCCTGGTCAACGACGACGAGCCGACCTTCACGACCACCCTGCGGGCGCCCGCGACCTCAGGCCTCATCGTCGCGCGTCTCCTCCGGACCCGGCTCGTAGCCCGTCGTGGTGAAGTCGATGCCCGACGCCTTGGCCGCGTGGTAGTCCGCGTCCATGCGGCGGCGCCGCACGGCGGCCGGCCGCTCCGTCTCCAGACGCACGTCCTCCCCGCGGCGGCTCAGGATCTCGGCTCCGGTCTCGACCTGCGGCGCGAAGTCGAAGACCACCGCGTTCTCGCCGCCGATCGCCACCGCGTCGCCGGGGCGCGCCCCGAGCTCCAGGAGCTTGTCCTCGATGCCCAGACGGTTCAACCGGTCCGCGAGGTACCCGACGGCCTCCGCGTTGTTGAAGTCCGTCTGCCGGATCCACCGCTCCGGCTTGTCCCCGCGCACGCGCCACACCAGGCCGCCCTCGCCGTCGCCCTTCCGGACGATGGTGAACTCCTGCGTCTTCTCCCTGCGCGCCACGGGGGCCGGGCGCAGCACCGGCTTGGCCTTGGCGGCCTCCGGGAGCGCGGCCCGGCGGGCGGCCACGATGTCGGCCATCGCGAACTTCAGCGGCCCGAGCCCCTCCCCCGTCTTGGTGGAGATCTCGAAGATCCGGTGACCGAACCTGGCCAGGTCCGGGCGGACGATCTCGGCCATCTCGTGCGCGTCCGGGAGGTCCACCTTGTTGAGCGCGATCAGCCGCACCCGGTCCTCCAGGCCCCCGTGGGCGGCCAGCTCGGCCTCGATCACCTCGAGGTCGGAGACCGGGTCCCGGCCGGGCTCGTAGGTGCCGAGGTCGATGACGTGCACGATCGCCTGGCAGCGCTCGATGTGGCGCAGGAAGTCGAAGCCGAGCCCGCGACCCTCGGAGGCGCCCTCGATCAGCCCCGGCACGTCGGCGACGGTGTAGGTCACGTCACCGGCGACGACCACGCCCAGGTTCGGCACCAGCGTGGTGAACGGGTAGTCGGCGATCTTGGGCCGCGCGCGCGAGATGGCCGCGATGAGCGAGGACTTGCCGGCGGACGGGAAGCCCACCAGGCCGACGTCCGCGACCACCTTGAGCTCGAGCTGCACCAGGCGGCTCTCGCCCTCCTCGCCCAGCAGCGCGAACCCCGGCGCCTTGCGGGCCGCCGTCGCGAGGGCCGCGTTGCCCAGCCCGCCCTTGCCGCCGGCGGCGGCGATGTACTCCGAGCCCGGCTCGGTCAGGTCGGCGAGGATCTCGCCCGTCTCGGCGTCGCTGATCACCGTGCCGCTGGGCACCGCCAGGACCACGTCGTCCCCACGGGAGCCGTCCTGATGGTCGCCCTTGCCCGGCTGGCCGTTGACGGCCTTCCGGACCGACTGGCGGTGGTACTCGACGAGCGTCGACAGCGAGTCGTCCACGCGGAAGATGATGGATCCGCCGTCGCCGCCGTTACCGCCGTCCGGGCCACCCAGGGGCACGAACTTCTCGCGGTGGATGGAGGTGCACCCATGGCCGCCGTTGCCGGCCTGGACGGTCAGCTTGACCCGGTCGACGAACGAGGGAATAGCCATTGAATGCTCCTTCTTCAGGCATGGGGAAGTCTAGCGAGAAAGCAAGAACGGCCCCGAAGGGCCGTTCTCGATGAGTGTGTCGCCTGAAGGATCAGGCGGGTACGACGTTGACGACGCGGCGGCCGCGCTTGACGCCGAACTCGACCTGGCCCTCGACCAGGGCGAACAGCGTGTCGTCGCCACCGCGACCCACGCCGTCGCCGGGGTGGAAGTGCGTGCCGCGCTGGCGGACGAGGATCTCGCCGGCGCCGACAACCTGACCGCCGAAGCGCTTCACGCCGAGGCGCTGGGCGTTCGAGTCACGACCGTTTCGCGTCGAGGACGCGCCCTTCTTGTGTGCCATGGTTCAGCTCCTCAGCTCTCGATCCCGGTGACCTTGACCTGGGTGTACCGCTGGCGGTGACCCTGGCGCTTCTTGTAGCCGGTCTTGTTCTTGTACTTGAGGATCCGGATCTTCGGACCCTTCTTCACACCCAGCACCTCAGCGGTGACGCTGATCTTGCCGAGACCCTTGGCGTCCGAGGTGATCGAGTCGCCGTCGACCAGCAGCAGCGGCTGCAGGGTGACGGTACCGCCGACCTCTTCGGACACCAGGTCGATGTCCAGGACGTCGCCAACAGCAACCTTGTGCTGACGTCCTCCGTTGCGCACGATCGCGTACACGACTGACCTACCTTCTTGTTTGCTCAAAGCCTTAACGGCGCGCCCAACCCTGAGGGGGCAAAGCACCGAGGGCCAACTCTACGCGGCGGCCCCTGACGGGGTCAAACCGGGCAGGCCCGCCTACGTGGTGACGACGACCGGAACGATCATGGGCCGGCGGCGCAGGGATTTCGCCACCCACTGCCCCACCGTGCGGCGGGTGACCTGCTGGAGCCGGTGCGAGTCGTCCACCCCGTCGCGCAGGGCGTCGACGATGGCCTCAGCCACCCGCGTGCGCGCCTCGTCGAACACGCTGCTGTCCTCGGCGATGCCACGCACGTGGATGTCCGGGCCGCTGATGATGCTGCGGTTGTGGAGGTCGACCGCCGTGATCACCGACACGAAGCCCTCCTCCCCGAGGATCCGCCGGTCCATGATCGACTCGGAGATGTCGCCCACGGTGGAGCCGTCGACGAACACGTAGCTGGCGTCGATAGCGCCGACCTTCCTGGCCACCCCGTCCTTGAGGTCGATCACGTCGCCGTCGCCCGCGACGATGGTGCGCGCGGCCGGCACGCCGGTGGCCTGCGCCAGCTTCGCGTTGGCGATGAGGTGGCGCGCCTCGCCGTGCACGGGCAGCACGTTGCGGGGCTTGAGGATGTTGTAGCAGTACAGGAGCTCGCCGGCCGAGGCATGGCCGGAGACGTGCACCAGGGCGTTGCCCTTGTGCACGACGGTGGCGCCGAGCTTGGACAGCCCGTTGATGACCCGGTAGACGGAGTTCTCGTTGCCGGGGATGAGCGAGCTGGCGAGCAGCACCGTGTCTCCGGGGCCCACCTCGACGACGGGGTGGTCGCGGTTGGCGATCCGGCTCAGCGCGGCCATGGGCTCGCCCTGGGAGCCGGTGGAGACGATGACCACCTTGTCCTTGGGGTAGTTGCCGATCTCCTTGAGCTCGATGAGCGTCCCTGCCGGCACCTTGAGGAAGCCGAGGTCGCGCGCGGTGGACATGTTGCGCACCATCGAGCGGCCGACGTAGACCACCTTGCGGTCGTAGCGCACGGCCATGTTGAGGACCTGCTGGATGCGGTGCACGTGGCTGGCGAAGCTGGCCACGATCAGCTTGCCGGTGGCCTGGTCGAAGACCCGCGCGATGGCCGGCTCGATGTCGCGTTCGAGCGTGGTGAACCCGGGGGTCTCGGCGTTGGTGGAGTCCACCATGAACAGGTCCACGCCCTCCTCCCCGAGGCGGGCGAAGCCGCGCAGGTCCGTGATCCTCCCGTCGAGGGGGAGCTGGTCCATCTTGAAGTCGCCGGTGTGCAGGACCAGGCCGCCCTTGGTGCGGATGGCCACCGCCAGGGCGTCGGGGATGGAGTGGTTGACCGCGAGGAACTCGAACTCGTAGTTGCCGATCTCGACGATGTCGCCCTCCTCCACGGCGTCGAGGTCGAAGTCGCGGATCCGATGCTCGCGCAGCTTGGTGGCGACGAAGGCCAGCGTCAGCTTGGAGCCGTAGATGGGGATGTTCGGGCGCTTCTTCAAGAGGTACGGCACGGCGCCGATGTGGTCTTCGTGGCCGTGGGTGAGGACGAGGGCGACGATGTCGTCGAGCCTGTCGTCGAGGTAGTCCAGCGCCGGGAGGATGAGGTCCACGCCCGGGTGGGTGTCCTCGGGGAACAGCACCCCGCAGTCCACGAGCGCGATCTGCCCGTCGATCTCGAAGGCGGTCATGTTGCGACCGATGTCGCCGAGCCCGCCGAGCGGGATCACCCGCAGGGTTCCGGGGGCCAGCTTGGGGGGTCTCTTCACGTCGGTCATGGGCTCAGGCTAGTGGATGGGTCGCCAGGCGGGCGCCCCCTACGATGGGCGCCATGTCCGTCACCGACACCGTCCGCCTTGCCCTCCCCGCCGAAGCCGTCGACATCGCCCGCATCCAGCGGCGGGCATGGGCCGAGTCGGGGCTGCTGGCCGCGGCGGGCGGTGGCCTTGCGGCCGACGAGGCCACCCGCGTCTGGCACGAGGCCATCGTCAAGCCGCCGTTGGCACACCTGCGGGTGCTGGTCGCCATCGGCGACGGCGGCGTCGTGGGCTTCGCCGTGACGGGCCCCAGCGGGGACCCGGACCGCTCGCAGCGGGACGGGACCATCGCCGAGTTGGTGGTCGATCCCCGGCAGCGGGGCCACGGCCACGGGTCGCGGCTGGTCAACGCGGCCGTCGACACCCTGCGCCGGGACGGCTACGAGGTGGCCACGATGTGGGTGCGCGCGGCCGACGACGCGCTCCGCGCGTTCCTGTCGGGCTGCGGCTGGGCGGCCGACGGTGCGCACCAGGAGATCGGCACCGACGACGGCGCGCCCGGCGTCAAGCTGATCCGGATGCACACCGACATCTCGCTGGGGACGTCCTGATCAGTGGATGCCTAGGGATCACTAGATCCCCAGCACCGACTCCATCTCCAGGGTGAGACCCGGGTGGTCCATGACGTGCCTGATTCCGGCCACCACACCGGGCATGAAGGAGACCCGCTCGAACGAGTCGTGGCGGATGGTCAGGGTCTCCCCCGTGTCGCCGAAGACGACCTCCTGATGGGCCACCAGGCCCTGCAGCCGCACCGCGTGGACGTGGATGCCGTCCACCACCGCGCCACGGGCCCCGTCGTCCTGCACGGTCGCGTCCGGAACCGGCCCCAGCCCCGCCTCCTCGCGCGCCGCCGCGATGCGGCGCGCCGTCGTGGCGGACGTGCCCGACGGGGCGTCGGCCTTGTGGGGGTGGTGCAGCTCGATGATCTCGGCCGACGGGTAGAACGGGGCGGCGAGGGCGGAGAACTTCATCATCAGCACGGCGCCGATGGAGAAGTTGGAGGCGATGAGGACGCCCACCTCCGGGTGCGCCGCGCACAGCTCACGCACCCGCGCCAGGCGCTCAGCGGTGAAGCCCGTGGTGCCGATCACCATGTGCAGCCCCTTCTCGAGGCACCACCCGATGTTGTCCATCACGGCGTCCGGATGCGTGAAGTCCACCACCACCTGCGCCCGGTTGACCAGCTCCCTGGGCTCCCCCAGGTCCGCGCCCCCCACGGGCGTCATGCCCTCGGCGCGCGTGACGGCCCGGACCACCTCGCTGCCCATCTTCCCGCTGACCCCGAACACGCCCACGCGAATCTCGCTCACGAGTGATCCCTCCCGTTGGTTTCTCCCATCCAAGCATCGACGGCGGGGCCCCGCCACCCGCCGGGCAAAGCCGCAGGGGCGGGCCCGGAGAATTCCGGACCCGCCCCTGCGGTCACGCACCTGGACCAGGCTCAGTCGTTCGACTCGGCCTTCTCCTCCACCACCGGGATCAGCGACAGCTTGCCGCGGTCGTCGATGTCGGAGATCTCCACCTGCAGCTTCTGGCCGACGGAGAGGACGTCCTCCACGCTCTCGACGCGGGCGCCGCCGGCGAGCGGGCGCAGCTTCGAGATGTGCAGGAGCCCGTCCTTGCCCGGCAGCAGCGACACGAACGCGCCGAAGGTGGTGAGCTTCACCACGGTGCCGAGGTACCGCTCGCCGCGCTCCGGCAGGTGCGGGTTGGCGATGGCGTTGATCGCGGCGACGGCGGCGTCCGCGGCCTCGCCCGTCTCGGCGCCCACGTAGACGGTGCCGTCGTCCTCGATGGAGATGTTCGCGCCGGTGTCGTCCTGGATCTGGTTGATCATCTTCCCCTTCGGGCCGATGATCTCGCCGATCTTGTCCACCGGGATCCGCACCGTGATGATGCGGGGAGCGTACGGGCTCATCTCGTCGGGCACGTCGATGGCCTCGTTCATGACGTCGAGCAGCGTGTGCCGGGCGTCGCGGGCCTGCAGCAGGGCCTTCTGCAGCTCGACGGCGGGAATGCCGTTGAGCTTGGTGTCCAGCTGGAGCGCGGTGAGGAAGTCACGCGTGCCGGCCACCTTGAAGTCCATGTCGCCCAGCGCGTCCTCGGCGCCGAGGATGTCGGTCAGCGCGATGTACTTCGTCTCGCCGTCGACCTCCTCCGACATGAGGCCCATGGCGATGCCCGCGACGGCGGACTTCAGCGGGACACCGGCGTTGAGCAGGGACAGCGTGGAGGCGCAGACCGAGCCCATCGAGGTGGAGCCGTTGGAGCCCAGCGCCTCCGAGACCTGACGGATGGCGTAGGGGAACTCGGTGCGGGTGGGCAGCACGGGGATCAGCGCCCGCTCGGCCAGCGCGCCGTGGCCGACCTCGCGCCGCTTCGGGGAGCCGACGCGGCCGGTCTCTCCGGTGGAGAACGGCGGGAAGTTGTAGTTGTGCATGTAGCGCTTGGTCCGCTCCGGGGAGAGCGTGTCGATCTTCTGCTCCATGTCCAGCATGTTCAGCGTGGAGACGCCCATGATCTGGGTCTCGCCGCGCTGGAACAGCGCCGAGCCGTGGACGCGCGGGATGACGGCGACCTCGGCGGCCAGCTCACGGATCTCGCTCGGGCCGCGACCGTCGATGCGGACGGACTCGGTGAGCGTGCGGTGGCGCACGATCTTCTTGGTCAGCGCCTTGAGGGAGGCCGACACCTCGTTCAGGCGGCCCTCGAAGCGCTCAGCGAGCTGCGCGGTGACGTCCTGGCGGATGGCGTGGGTGGCCTCGTCGCGCTCCTGCTTGCCGCCGATCTTCATGGCCTCGGCCACGCGCGCGGAGGCGAGCTCGGAGACGGCCTCGAAGACGTCGTCCTGGTAGTCGCGGAAGACCGGGAAGTCGTAGGTCTCCTTGGGCAGCTTGGCGGCCAGCTCGGACTGGGCGTCGCACAGCGCCTTGATGAACGGCTTGGCCGCCTCGAGGCCCTGCCCCACGACCTCCTCGGTGGGGGCCGTCTTGCCGGAGCGGACGAGCTCCCATGTGGCCTCGGTGCCGCCGGCCTCGACCATCATGATCGCGACGTCACCGTCGGCCAGCACACGGCCGGCGACCACCATCTGGAAGACGGACTTGGACACCTGCTCGACGGAGGGGAACGCCACCCACTGGTCGTCGATGAGGGCGACGCGGACGCCGCCGATGGGGCCGGAGAACGGCAGGCCCGCGATCTGGGTGGACATCGAAGCGGCGTTGATGGCCACGACGTCGTACATCACGTTGGGGTTGAGCGACAGCACGGTCACAACGACCTGGACCTCGTTGCGCAGGCCCTTGACGAACGCGGGGCGCAGCGGGCGGTCGATGAGGCGGCAGGCCAGGATGGCGCCCTCACCGGGGCGGCCCTCGCGACGGAAGAACGAGCCGGGGATCTTGCCCGCGGCGTACATGCGCTCCTCGACGTCGACGGTGAGGGGGAAGAAGTCGATGGCGTCGCGCGGGGTCTTCTGCGCGGTGGTGGCCGACAGCAGCATGGTGTCGCCGTCGAGGTAGACAGCGGCCGCGCCGTCGGCCTGCTGGGCCAGCACGCCGGCCTCGAAACGTACGGTGTGCTTGCCGAACTTGCCGTTGTCGATCACGGCTTCAGAGAATTCGATGCCTGGTCCTTCCATGGACAGGCTCCTTTCGGGGGGTGTTCGCCCGCCCGCGCACGGCGATGCTCGCCACGCCTGCCGGTCATCGATCGAGGCCCGCGGGTGCGCTCTCCGGGCGCCCGAAAGCCACTACCGAGGACCAGACGGACACGTGCGCTGGGCGGCGGGTGGAAATGAAGATATTCAGTTGTCCAGTGCAGTCTAGCCGCTTGGGCCACGATGGTTGAATGCTCAGTGTCACCGATCCGCAGTCGGTCGAGGCCTCCATCGCCACGGCGCGCAGGTGGGCGGCGGAGAGCGCGGGCCACGCCGAACCCCCGGCGGCACGGCTCCTCGCCCGCGTCCTGGCCCACCCCGACGGGCTCCCGTTCACGCTGGACTTCGTCGACGGGGTGCTGAGACCCGAGGACCAGCGTGTCGCGGCGGAGGCGCTGCGCGGGCTGGCCCGCCGCCCTGCCCCGTTCCTGCCGCCGCCGCTGCGATGGGGGCTGAGGGTGGTGGGGCTGGCGCCCCGACCCACCCTCGCACTGGTGAGGGCGGCCTTCACCGCTCTGGTCGGAGACCTGGTGGTCGATGTCGGCAGGCGGCTGGGCTCGTCGCTGGCGCGGTGCCGGCGCCGCGGGAGCCACCTCAACGTCAACCTGCTCGGGGAGGCCGTCCTCGGCGACCGGCACGCCTCGGCGCGGCTCCGCGAGACCATGCGACTCCTTGCCCGCGACGACGTCGACTACGTCTCCATGAAGGTCTCGGCCGTCCTGGGTCCCCACTCCCCCTGGGCCCACGAGGCCACCGTCGAGGAGGCCGCCACGCGGCTCCGGCCGCTCATGCTGCTGGCGGCGCGCTCGGGGAAGTTCGTCAACCTGGACATGGAGGAGTACCGCGACCTCCACCTCACGCTCGACGTGTTCTCCCGGCTGGTGATGGATCCCGAGCTGCTTGGGCTGCGCGCCGGGATCGCGGTGCAGACCTATCTCTCCGAGTCCGGCCTCATCCTGAGGCAGCTCGACGCGCTGGCCGGCCGGCGGGTGTCGGAGGGGGGCGCGCCGATCAAGGTGCGGCTCGTCAAGGGCGCCAACCTGGCGATGGAGCGCGTCCATGCCGAGCTCAGGGGCTGGGACAACCCCGTCCTCGGGAGCAAGGCGGAGACGGACGCCAGCTTCCTACGCGCCTTGGACTTCTGCCTCACCCCCGAGCGCGCCGGGCGGCTGCTCGTCGGGGTGGCCAGCCACAACGTCTACTCCCTGGCGGCGGCCTGGGAGCTCGCGCGCGCCAGGGGGGTCGCGGGTCAGCTGGATGTCGAGATGCTCTCGGGCATGGGGGTGCCGCTGCAGGAGGTCATCCTGCGCGAGGTCGGCCGGCTGAGGCTCTACGTCCCGGTGGTGCCGCGCGCAGAGTTCGACTCGGCGATCTCGTACCTGGTCCGCCGCCTGGAGGAGAACGCCGCCCCGGAGAACTTCATGTCCGGCGCCGCGAACCTCGGCCGCGACACGTCGTTCCTCGCCAGGGAGGAGGCCAGGTTCCGGGAGGCGGTCGCCCTGGTCCCCGCGCCGACCCCGCAGCGGTGGGCCACGCAGAGCCGCTCCGACCACGCGCCCGGGTTCGCCAACGCGCAGGACACCGACCCGGCGCTGCCCGCCAACCAGGAGTGGGCCGCGGCCCTCCACTCGCTGCTCCCGACGCCCGGGCTGGGCGCCGCCCTGGTCAGCCACGCCACGGTGTCCACCCGCGAGGGCATCGAGTCGGTCGTCGAGCGCGGCCGTCGGGCGGGCGCGCTGTGGGCTGCGGTCCCGCCGGCCGACCGGGCGACGGCGCTGCGCAGGCTCGCTGCGGCACTTGAGGAGGCCCGCACCACGCTCGTCGCGGTGGCCGCCGACGAGGTGGGCAAGCTGATCGACCAGGCCGACGTCGAGGTATCCGAGGCCGTGGACTTCGCCGCGTACTACGCCGAGCGGGCCACCGACCGGATCGAGGGGGCAGTCCACGTCCCGCCAGTCCTGACCGTCGTCACGCCGCCCTGGAACTTCCCCATCGCCATCCCACTGGGCGGCGTCGCCGCGGCGCTCGCCGCGGGATCCGCGGTGATCCTCAAGCCTGCGCCGCCCGCCCGGCGGACCGCGGCGATCCTGGCCGAGGCCTGCACCCGCGCCGGCCTGCCCCCCGACGTGGTGCAGTTCGTGGTGGTGGACGACGGCCCCTTGGGACAGAGCCTGGTCTCGGATCCGCGCGTGGATCTCGTGATCCTCACCGGGGCCGCGGAGACAGCCGCGATGTTCCGGTCATGGCGACCCTCCATGCCCCTTCTCGCGGAGACCTCGGGCAAGAACGCCATCGTCGTGACACCGTCGGCGGACCTGGACCTGGCGGTGGCCGACCTCGTCACCTCGGCATTCGGTCACGCCGGGCAGAAGTGCTCGGCCGCCTCGCTGGGCATCCTGGTGGGCTCCGTGGCGCGGTCGCGGAGGTTCCGGGACCAGCTCCTCGACGCCGTCTCGTCCCTGAGGGTCGCCTGGCCCGCAGACCCGGCCGCCCAGATGGGCCCCCTCACCGAGCCGCCGGGACCCAAGCTCCTGCGCGGGCTCACCCGGCTGGAACCCGGGCAGAGCTGGCTACTGGAACCGCGCCGGCACAGCGAACGCCTGTGGAGCCCCGGGATCCGGGCGGGCGTGCTGCCCGGCAGCGAGTTCCACCGGGTCGAGTACTTCGGCCCAGTCCTCGGCCTGATGGAGGCCGCGACCCTGGAGCAGGCCGTCGACTGGCAGAACGGCACCGAGTATGGACTCACGGCGGGCCTGCACTCCCTGGACCCCAGTGAGATCGAGGCGTGGCTGCGACTCGTGGAGGCCGGCAACTGCTACGTCAACCGCACCATCACCGGGGCGATCGTGCAGCGCCAACCCTTCGGCGGATGGAAGCGCTCGGCCGTCGGGCCGGGCGCGAAGGCGGGTGGCCCCAACTACGTCGCCTCGCTGGGCAGATGGGACCCCGAGCCGCAGTGGCCGCAGCGGACGAGGATCCCCACCGGTCCGGCGTTCGCGCCGCTGCTGCGCGGCGCACGCACCGTCCTGTGGGCCACGGAGTGGGAGCACCTGCGCGCGGCGGCGGCCGGCGACGAGGAGGCGTCGCGGACCGTGTTCGCAGCCGTGCACGACCCGACGGCGCTGGTCTCCGAGCGCAACATCCTGCGCTACCTGCCCGCGAGGGTGGTGGTGCGGGTGGAGGAGGCCGACGCGTGGGACGTCCTGCGCGAGGCGTCCGCAGCGATCGCGGCAGGCTCCGATGTGCGGTTCTCGGCCCGCGGGCCGCTCGCCGACGGCGTGGCCGAGGCCCTGGGCCGGGTGGGCTTCCCGCTGGAGATCGCCGCCGACGAGGAGTTCGACGCGACGGCGACCGGCCGCATCCGCCACCTCGGCTCGCGTGACCTGCTCGCCGATCTCGGCGGCTCGATCGACGCCACCGTCTACCCAGGTCCCGCGCTGCCGGGGCGCCTGGCGTGTCTGCCCTACCTGCGTGAGCAGAGCGTCTCGGTCACCACCCACCGGTTCGGCCACCCGCGGGAGGTCCTGAAGACGACTCAGGGCGCCCCCTGAGGGGCGCCCTGAGCGATGAAGAGATACTGCCGAGGTCAGCGACGCAGGCCGAGGCGGGCGATGAGCGCGCGGTAGTGCTCGACGTCGTTCTTCGCGACGTAGTTGAGCAGGCGGCGGCGCTGGCCGACCATGAGCATCAGGCCGCGGCGGCTGTGGTGGTCGCCCTTGTGCTCCTTGAGATGCTCGGTGAGGTGAGCGATCCTCTTGGTGAGGAGGGCGATCTGCACGTCCGGCGACCCGGTGTCACCCGGGGTGGTCGCGTACTCGTCGATGATCTTCTTCTTGTCAACAGCGTCCATAAAATGGGGCTCCTTCCGGTTCGCTGCACGGCGCCCCAGGCGCGGGTGCTGTCGGGGCTCTGACTGATCCGTGGCCGATCTAACGGCAACCTGGGAACCCTATCACCGCGGGGACGGTGCCCCCAAACCGGTGGAGCACCCCGGTGCATGCCCGAAGCGGTAGGGTGGCAACAGTCCCGGCACAGTGAGCAAGGAGCCCCTATGGCAATCGGCGTCCGTCCTGCAACGGCAGCAGACCTCGAAGCGCTGCGCGCGAACCAGTTCCGTCCGGACCTCGGCCTCGTGGATCAGCATTTCGAGGCGCAGCAGCGGGGCTCGCTGATCCTCGCCGTCGCCCTCGACGAAGACGAGCCCGTCGGCACAGCGGTGCTCGACCTCGAGGCGGACTCCATGACCCCCGAGCTTCGCAACATGTATGTCTATCCCCACGCACGCCGGCTCGGCGCGGGGCGGGCTCTCAGCCGCTTCCTGGAGGAGGAGGCCCGGGCCCGTGGATTCTCGGCCGTCTACCTCGCCGTGGACCCCAACAACGAGCGCGCCGTCCCCCTGTACATCTCGCTGGAGTACTACCCCACCGGCGAGCACCTGTTCGTGGAGGAGCCCGAGGTGCCGCAGGTCGAGGGTGATCTGGAGCCCAGCAAGCACTACGCCATCTACAAGAAGTCCCTGACGGCCCGCTGACCGCCGGCCGGCCAGCGCCATCCCCTCCCGCCTGGCACGTCCTCGCCGGGAACGGCAGTGATCAGGGATTTCCCAGGCAACGCCTGGTGGCCTCGACGTCTGCGTGCATCTGCTCGATCAGATCATCGATGCCCGTGAAGCGCACCTGGCCCCGCAGCCTCTGGACGAAGTCGACGGCCACCTCCACCCCGTAGAGCTCGAGATCGGTGCGGTCCAGCACGTAGCTCTCCACCCTTCGGTCCGCGCCGTCGAACGTGGGGTTGGTGCCCACGGAGATCGCTGCGGGCATCGGGCTGCCGTGCTCGTCGAGGTTGGTGAGCCACCCCGCGTAGACGCCGTCGGCCGGCACGGCCATCTCCGGCGGCACGGTCAGGTTGGCCGTGGGGAAGCCTAGGTCGCGGCCCCGCTGGTCCCCCACCACCACCACTCCGCGGAACCGGAACGGCCTCGTCAGGTGCTGCGAGGCGCCCTCCACGTCCCCCGCCGCGAGCAGCTCCCGGATGCAGGTCGAGCAGGTCACCTCGTGGTTGATGGTCTCGAGCTGCAGCGGCACCACCTCGAACCTGCCGGCGCCCAGCTCGGCGAGCGTGCGCACGTCCCCCGCGGCGCGGTGACCGAAGCGGAAGTTCTGGCCCACCACCACGCGCACCGGGTGCAGCGGGGCGATGAACCTGTCCACGAATTGAGCGGGCGTCATGGCCGCCACCTCGGGCGTGAAGCGGATCACGCGCACCTCGTGGGCCCCGGCCCCCTTGAGCAGGTCGATCCGGGTCCGCAGGTCGCTCAGGAGTTTCGGGGCCGCCGCAGGTCTGAGCACCGTCACCGGGTGGGGCCAGAACGTGAGCACGATGAGGGGATGATCGACGTCCCTCGTGGCCTCGGCCAGCACCCGGCGATGGCCGAGGTGCACGCCGTCGAAGTTGCCGATCACGACCACCGATTCAGTCACGGTTCCCCAATCTGTCATGCCCCGACCAGCACCGCAACCGGCCGCGATCCGGCGCCGGCGGGCTCGTAGAGGGCGAGGAGTTCACCGTCCGGCGACAGCACCCCGGTCGGGGACCCCGGCACGGGGCGCGCCAGCGGACGCCCGAAGCCCACGTCGCGCGCCTCGTCCACGGTCAGGTCGATCACCGGGAAGCTGAGCCGTGCTGCCTCAGCCATGGGCATGAGCGGCGGGGGCTCGTCGCCCAGGACGACGGCGTCGTCGAGGCTGTAGCGGCCGATCCGGGTCCGCCTGAGCGCCGTGAGGTGCCCGCCCACCCCGAGGGCCGATCCGAGATCGCGCGCGATGGCCCGGACGTAGGTGCCCGACGAACACTCGATGTCGAGGTCCACGTCGAGGCGGGCGCCGTCGGCCCGCACGGCCAGCACGTCGAGCCTCGAGACTGTGACTGGTCTGGCCTTCAGCTCGACGCTCTCCCCCGCCCGGACCCGGGCATACGAACGCTTGCCGTCGACCTTGATCGCCGAGACGGTGCTGGGCACCTGGAGGATGTCCCCGCGCATCGGCAGGAGGCCGGATTCGATCAGGTCCCGCGTGATGCCCGAGGCATCGGCGACACTCACGACGTCGCCGTCCGCGTCATCGGTGGGCGAGGACTCGCCCAGCCGCACGGTGGCCAGGTAGCGCTTGTCGTGCAACGCCAGGTGACCGAGCAGCCGGGTGGCCCTGTTGACCCCGAGGATGAGCACCCCGGTGGCCATCGGGTCGAGGGTGCCGGCGTGCCCGATCTTCCGGGTACCGAGGAGACGACGCAGGCGACCCACCACCTGGTGGGAGGTGATCCCCGACGGCTTGTCGACGATCACCACCCCCGAGGCGGAGGTCACTGCTCGTCGTCCTCCTCGGACTCGTGCGGCTTCCGGTACGGATCCGCGTCCCCCGCGAAGGTCTTACCCTCCGCGGCTGCGGCCGCGGCCGCGTCCTTGGCCTGTACCTCCGCCAACAGGTCCTCCATGTGCCTGGCCGCCTCAGGGGTGGCGTCCAACACGAAGGCCAGAGTCGGCGTGAACTTCATCCCCAGCTGCTGGCCCACGGTGGAGCGCAGCATGCCGGTTGCCGAGGCCAGGGCGGCCGCCGACCCGGCGCGGGCCTCGTCGTCACCGAGCACGGTGTAGAAGGCGGTGGCCTCCCGGTTGTCACCGGTCAGCCTCACCTCCGTGATCGTGACGAAGCCCAGCCGGGGATCCTTGACGCGGCGGTCGATCGTCGAGGCCAGGATGACCTTGATCTGATCGGCCAGCTTGGCGTTTCTCGGTCCGGGCATCAGGAGCGCTCCTTCTCCACCATCTCGAACGTCTCGATCACGTCACCGATCCGGATGTCGTTGTAGTTGGCAAGCGTCATGCCGCACTCGAAGCCCTCGCGGACCTCCGTGGTGTCGTCCTTCTCCCTGCGCAGCGAGCCGATGGTCGACGTGGCGACCACCACCCCGTCGCGGAGCAACCGGGCGCTGGCGTTGCGACGGATGGTGCCGTCGGTGACCATACAGCCGGCGATGTTGCCGAACTTGGACGACCGGAAGATCTCGCGGATCTCCGCCTGGCCACGGATCTCCTCGGCGAAGATCGGCTTGAGCATGCCCTTGAGCGCCGCCTCGATCTCGTCGATCGCCGAGTAGATGACCGAGTAGAACCGCATGTCCACGTTCTCGCGGTCCGCCATCTGGGCCGCGTGCGGCGTGGGCCGCACGTTGAACCCGATGATGACGGCCTTGGAGGCCGCAGCGAGCGACACGTTGGTCTCGGTGATCGCACCGACACCGCGGTCGATGACGCGCAGGGACACCTCGTCGCTGACCTCGATCTTGGACAGGGCATCCTCGAGCGCCTCGACCGAGCCCGCGCCGTCGCCCTTGAGGATGAGGAGCAGCTCCTGCGCCTCGCCCTTCTCCAGCTGCTCGAACAGCTGGTCGAGGGTCTTGCGGCGGCTGGTCTTGGCCTGCTGGGCGGCACGCATGCGCGCCTCCCGCTTGTCGGCGATCTGACGGGCCATCCGGTCGTCGTCGACGACCAGGACGTTGTCGCCCGCGCCGGGCACCGACGTGAGGCCGAGCACCTGGACGGGCATCGACGGCGGGGCCGCCGCGATCGTCTCGCCCTGGTCGTTGATCAGGGCGCGGACGCGGCCGTGGGCCGAACCGGCCACGATCGAGTCACCGATGCGGAGCGTGCCGCGGTGGATGAGGACGGTCGCGACAGGGCCGCGGCCCTTGTCGAGGTGCGCCTCGATGGCCACGCCCTGAGCGGGCATGTCCGGGTTGGCGCGCAGGTCCAGGGCCGCGTCGGCCGTGAGGACCACGGCCTCCAGCAGCTCGTCGAGCCCTTGCCGGGTGATCGCGGAGACGTCGACGAACTGGGTGTCGCCGCCGTACTCCTCGGGAACCAGCCCGAACTCGGACAGCTGCCCGCGCACCCGGGTGGGATCCGCGGTCTCCTTGTCGATCTTGTTGACCGCCACCACGATCGGGACGTCGGCCGCCTTGGCGTGGTTGAGGGCCTCGATGGTCTGCGGCATCACGCCGTCATCGGCCGCCACCACAAGGACGGCGATATCCGTCGACTTGGCGCCACGGGCACGCATGGCGGTGAACGCCTCGTGGCCCGGGGTGTCGATGAACGTGATGGGACGGGTCTGCTCGTCGACCTCGGTGACCACCTGGTAGGCGCCGATGGCCTGCGTGATGCCGCCGGCCTCCTTGGCCACCAGGTTGGTGTGACGCAGGGCGTCGAGCAGCTTGGTCTTGCCGTGGTCCACGTGGCCCATGACGGTGACGACCGGCGGGCGGGACTCGAGATCGTCCTCGTCGCCGATGTCCTCGCCGAACTCCAGGTCGAAGCTCTCCAGCAGCTCGCGGTCCTCGTCCTCGGGGGAGACGACCTCGATGTTGTAGTCGAGCTCGGCGCCCAGCACCTCCAGCGTGTCGTCCGCCACGGACTGGGTGGCCGTGACCATCTCGCCCAGGTGGAACAGCACCTGCACCAGCGACGCCGGCTCCACGCCGATCTTCTCGGCGAGGTCCGTCAGGGACGCGCCGCGACGGAGGCGCACTGTCGCGCCGTCGCCCTTGCGGAGGCGCACACCGCCGATCGACGGTGCCTCCATCTGGTCGAACTCTTGCCTGCGCTGCTTCTTGGACTTGCGGCCGCGCTTGCCGGCCGCGCCTCCGCGACCGAACGCGCCCTGGGTGCCGCCGGTGCGACCACGGCCACCACCGCGACCGCCGCCACCGGCGGGGGCGCCCATGCCGCCACCCATGCCGGGACCGCCGGCGCCTCCGGCGCCACCGGGACGACCGCCGCCGGGACGGCCACGGCCGGGACCGCCCGGCCCGCCGGGACGGCCACCGCGGGCGGGGGCTCCGAGCTGGGTGTTGGCGGTCTTGGGCATCATCGCCGGGTTGGGGCGCGGCATGCCGGGCACGCCGCCCGTGCCCCCGGGTCGGGGCATGCGGTCCCCGGGCGCCGCGGGCGCGCCGGGACGTGCTCCCGGTGCGCCGGGACGCGGGCTGTCAGGGCGGCGACGCTGCTGCGTCCCCATGCCCTGGGCCGGGGCGAAGGGGTTGTTGCCGGGGCGCGGAGCCCCGGGCTTGCGGGGGCCCCCGGCGGGGGTGGGGGCGGCGGGACGCGGACCGGGAACCCCGGGACGCGGCGCGGACGACCCACCTGCTGCGGGGCGGGGCCCCGGGGCCGGGGTCTGCTGCGGTGCCGGCGCGGGTGCCGGTGCGGCCGGACGGGCCGCGGGCGCCGGGGCCGCAGCTGCCGGAGCGCTGGGCGCGGCCGGACGCGGCGCCGGGGTGGCCGGGCGGGGCGCGAAGGGCCGGGGAGCGTCGACGGCGGGCGTGGACGGGGCGGCGGGGGCGCTGGGCGCAGCCGCGGCCTGCGCGGCGGGTGCCACAGGAGCGGCGCCCTCCGACGGCGCTGCTGCGGGCTTGGGGCGCGCCTGAGGCGCGGGGGCCGGTACCGGACGCGATCCGGAGACGGCCGCGGGGGCGGGACTTCCACCGAACGCTTCGCGGATGCGACGCACGACCGGGGCCTCCAGCGTGGAGGACGGGCCACGGACGTACTCGCCGTTCTCCCCCAGCCAGGCCAGCAGGTCTTTACTTGTCTTACCGATTTCCTTGGCGATCTCGTGGACGCGAGGCTTTGCCACTACTCTCCTTTGCGGCCCGACCTCCAAGGGGCGGGACCTTTAGTTGTGCTGAATCATCGTTGGGTTCTCATCGAGTGGTCATGAGCGTTAGCCCACCTTCTGGTTTGCCGCCCTGTCGGGCGTGGAACGATGCGCCCACGCACACGTGGGCCGCTGGACATCATATCCCTCCTGGCAGCCGCGATCCAGCCGAGCGCGTCAACCGAGCTGACCACCGACGGCAGGGTCGAGGTGCGCCCCTTCGCCGAACGCGCGCCGGAGGGCGCGCCGTTGGACGGCCAGGTCCAGGCAGGCACGGTGCACATAGGCGCCACGCCCGGCCAACCGGGGGCGGGTGCCGTCGAGGATCAGCTGACCGACCCGCACCAGCCTCAGCAGCTGGTCCTGGTCGTCCCGCCGTCGGCAGCCGATGCAGGTGCGTTGAGGGATCATCACAGGACAGCCTACGGCGAAGTGCCAGGACCTCCCCAGCCGCCCCACAGCCTGCTGACAGTTCGGCCGCGGATCGTTGGCTCATCGGGGCGCACGCCCGATGACCACACCGAAGGAGAATCACCATGAAGAACAAGATGATCGCCGGTATCTCGGCGGCCGCGATGGCGGCCGGTCTCGGCCTCGGCCTGTCCCAGGTGGCCACCGCCGACACCACTGCGTCTCCGACGCCCGGCGCCACCGCAGGCACGGGGACCGACGACGCGGACAGCACCTCGGACGGCCGCGGTGGCCGGCACGGCGGGCCCCTGGGGATGCTGGGCGCCGACGCGGCGACGCTCGCCGAGAAGCTGGGCGTCGACGAGAGCGCCGTCGAGGAGGCCATGGCCGCCGCGCGCGACACGCTGGAGTCCTCCGAACCGGCGCAGGACGCCACCGAGGCGGAGCGCGAGGCGGCCCGGGCGGAGCGCCAGGAGGCCTACGTGAAGGCGCTGGCCGCCGAGCTCGGCATCGACGAGGCGACGGTGCAGGCCGCCCTCGACGAGATCCGCGCCGCCCGAGAGGCCGAACGCGCGGCCGCCGACAAGGAGATCCTCGCCCGGGCGGTCACCGACGGCGAGCTCACCCAGGCCGAGGCTGACGCCGTGCAGAAGGCCATCGACGCGGGAATCGTGTCGACGAGGGGCGCTGGCGGCCATCGCCGCTGACCAGCGGTCCCCGGACGCGGAGGGGGGGGGGGGGGGGGGGGGAGAGGGGGGGGGGGGGGGCGAGGTAGGAGGGGGGGGT